>JALXCG010000748.1 GCA_026991065.1 Gemmatimonadota bacterium
ACCGAGTGGATCCCCCGGTTCTCCATCCCCCTGCCCGACACCACCGGAACCACCGCTGCCAAAGCGGAACCGCGGGATGTCGATTTCGGGCAGGGGGATGGAGATCACCTCTTTGCCCCGGCGCCCGAAAAGCTCGCCGTTGCTCATGTAGCGCTTCAGCTCTTTGCGGATGCGCCCCTTGACGATGTGCCGGAAGCGGGAAACGTCTCTTTCAATTTTCGCCACTTGAGCCTCCCCGCCAGGTTGAGAACACTCCCGGGCCGCCCCGCCCACGAGAGCAGCGACACTCTTACTCTCCGGCGGTTACATCGCCACGAGCAAAGATCGACGCCACATAGTTCAATACATCGGTCGCACAGATTTCGCAGTAGCCGTAGTTCTCGATCATGCGGGCCTTCACCACATCGATCTTTGCCTGCGTTTCGGTGTCGACCACACTGGACACCAGGCTCTTCAGCTTGATCGTGTCTTTTTGATCTTCAAAGAGCTTCAGTTCCAAAGCCTTGTGCAATCGCTCATTGGTGGCATAACTGAAGGTCTTGCCCTCAATCGCCAGCGCCCCAATGTAGTTCATGATCTCACGGCGGAAATCATCTTTCAGAGATTCCTGGATCCCGATTTTCTCTTCGATGCTGCGCATCAATCGCTCGTTCGGTTCCTCATCCTGATTGGTGTAGGGGTTGCGGACCCGCTCCTTCTGGGTGTACGCCTTGATGTTGTCGATGTAGTTTGCGCACAATTGGCGAATCGCCTCTTCGTCGGCGCAGATCGCACGCTGCACCTCATTCTTGGCAATGTCCTCATACTCCTGTTTCACCAGCGCGATCATCTCCCGGTAGTGCTTGCGGGTGTCGTCATCGGCGATCAGGCTGTGGTGGTCGAGGCCACGGTTGAGTTCATTGAGCACCATGAAGGGGTTGACGCACGCGGTGTGTTCCTCATCCACCAGGGCATTGGAGAGCTTGTCCTGGATGTAGCGGGGGCTGATCCCTTCCAGCCCCTCACGCCGCGCCTCCGCGCGCAACTCACGGATGTTGTCCTCGGTAAAGCCGGGCAGCGTCTTGCCATTGTAGAGCTTGAGCTTCTGAATCGGAGTCAGTTTGGCGTTCTTGGGTTCCTCCAGACGGGTGAGGACCGCCCACATCGCAGCCAACTCTATGGTATGCGGCGCCATGTGTTTGGAAGTGATCTCACCATAGTCCTTGCGGTAGATCTGGATCTCGTCACTCAGCCGCGTGCAATAGGGCACATCGATCTTTACCGTGCGGTCCCGCAGCGCCTCCATGAATTCATTCGCCTGTAGCTTGCGGTATTCCGGCTCGTTGGTGTGGCCGATGATCACTTCGTCAATGTCGGTCTGGGCAAATTTCTTGGGCTTGATCGAGTGTTCCTGAGAAGCCCCCAACAGGTCATAGAGGAACGCGACATCAAGCTTGAGCACTTCGATGAATTCAACGATCCCTCGGTTGGCGACATTGAACTCACCGTCGAAATTAAAAGCACGCGGATCGGAGTCGGAGCCATAGAGGGCGATTTTCGCGTAGTTAATGTCACCCGTGAGTTCAGTCGAATCCTGGTTCTTCTCATCTTTCGGCTGAAAGGTTCCGATTCCCACGCGGTCCTGCTCGGCCAGCAGCAGGCGCTGCACGCGCACATGCTCCATCGCCTTCTTCCAGTCGCCGGCATAGCGGGTCAGGAGTTCGCGCAGTGTGAAACGGCAGTAGGGGCATAGTTCCCCCTCCACCAACACCGGCCGGCCGGGGCGGGGCTCCGGGATCAGACGATCCAGAGCGGAAGCGCGCAACGAAGAGGGGATGAGGCGAAAGGGCTCCTCGTGCATCGGGCAGGGGTGTTCCTCCTCCCCCTGCTCTCCGGGCAACACCCATGAGAATGTGTAGAGCACCCCCTCATCGGTGCGGCAGTAGTGTTCGAGGCCGCGCTTGAGCAAGCGCACGATGGTGCTTTTCGACGACCCCACCGGGCCGTGGAGAAGCAACACACGGCGTTCCGTTCCATAGCGATGCGCGGCGGAGCGAAACACATTCACCAGCGTCATGAGTGCTCGATCGAGCCCATAGATCGCGTCGCGCCCGCCACCGAGCGGATCGGAGAAGAACTTGTAGCGGATGATCTTCTCTTTGTTCTCGGTGTACTCCTCCGAGCCAAAACTGAGAATCATGTCGTAGACGCGCTCAAACGCACTTCTCAGCACAGCCGGATTGGCGGCGACGATATCGAGATAGTCCTGAAACGACCCTTCCCAATGGAGCGAGCGGTAGGTATCCGGGTTCTGATTCTGCTGAACCAGTTCCAACAGATCAATCGAAGGAGTTGCGGCCATCTTTCCATCCTCTTCCGACGAGATGCCCGACCCCGGAATCGTTGACAAGTTCAACCAGGCAACCGCGACGGGCGGGACGCACGGCACGAGGTAATTCCGGGCTCTGTCGAGAGTTTTCGACCTCGCCACGAAATCCGCCAGCGTATTCAGCGCGCGACCGGGAGATCGCGCCGCCGATACTCCCCAATCTCGGCCGCCGGGCAGCATTGCGCCAGTAGCCCGTTGAGCCGGGTCCTAGAACCGTTGCGCCCGTACCAGGCAGGCGGGGTCGTGATTCCACTCCCCGTGCCAGCGCTCCAGCAAGGCTTGCGCCGGAACCAGACCGCGCTCCTTCACCAGTTCGATGATCGGCTCCAGGTAAACACTCTCGTCCCGCCCCTGGGAATCCAGCCGATGCCGAATTCGCAATCCCGCGGCGGCAATATCGATCAGTTCCGGCAATAGATCTCCGAGACGGTGACCGCCGGCGCGTGCGTTCGGGCCCAGTCGCGCGGCGTCCACCAACAACTGATCAACTTCCGAAACTGATATCGGTGCAACAAGATCGAGCAGTGCTGCGCGCGCGTCGGCAGTGTAGAGAACACCGCAAGTGATGGCGATCACGGCCGGTGCCAGGGATGGAGACTGCGCATCGGTCGCCCGCACTTCGATCGGGCCGTGCAAACGTACTTCGGGAAAGACCGTGGACTTGTGCAGCTCCCAATCCGCGAGGGTCGCGCGCTCTCCCTGATAACCCTGCTCCATGTACTGGCGAAACGTGAGATGCGTCATTCGCACATAGGCCCCGTCGCGAACGGTAAAAAACATCGGGATGTCGAGCAGATACTCGGCGTAGTCGCGAAACGTGAACCCCGGCTCGAACGCCTTGCGGACAAAACCGCAACGGTCATTGTCGGTATCGCGCCAGACCAGACTGCGGGTGCTGAGCGCCCCGCTCTCTTTGCCCCGGGAGAGTGGAGAGTTGGCAAAGAGGGCGACCAGAAGAGGAGTCATCCATGACGCCACGCGCATCTTCTCCGCCATGTCGGCCTCGGAGGAGAAATCGAGATTGGTCTGAATTGTTGCCGTCTGCTTCATCATGCGATGCGCGGATTTGCCTTTGGTCCCCAGATAGGGGCGCATGATCTTATAACGCGGTTTCATCGCCCAGGGAATCTCGTCCAGCGCACTGAACGGGTGGAAGCCCAATCCGGCCCAGGCGATCCCGGTGTGCCGCGTCCCCTCCTCGAGCAGCTTCTGCTCCTCCTCCATCTGCCGTACGGCCGCGTGCACATCGCCCACAATCGCGCCGCTGAGTTCGAGTTGCCCCCCCGGTTCCAGAGTCAACGTTCCAAGCTGATCAGGATGAACGTAGCGCGAATCACCGCCACCGATCTTCTCCTTCTTCCAGCCCACACACTCAAGCCCCCGCAACGCATCGGCAACGCCGAAGGGAGCATTGTAGCCGCGCACTCTGCCGCTGACCGGGTCCAACGGCAGGCGCTCGAACTCCACCCCGAGCCCCCACTCGGCTTCCGGTCGTTCGTAAGCACGGAAGCTCGGCAAAAGGTCATCAATCGATGCGGCGTACCGCTCTTCTTTTCGGCGCATCTCTGCGCTCATGCTCTACTCCGCTCCATGGCCAAGATCGGCCGAACATACACGCTTTCCAGTGACCCGAAGAGCCCCGGCGCAGCGTGATCTCTTGCCTGGATTCAACATCTGCCCGATCAAGATTTCACCCGGCGGCAAGATCGGGAGCGTAAACGATAAATATTACCACAGACGACTGCTCTTCCTCGGGCTATGATCGCCCCATGTCCACAACGATCGAAGAGCTTCAGCTCATCATGCAACAGCTGCTCGGCCCGGACGGTTGCCCCTGGGACCGCGCACAGACCCTCCACTCTCTACGTCACCATACCATTGAAGAGGCCTATGAACTGTGCGCCGCAGTTGAAGAAGGTGAGCGCAACGCCATTGTCGATGAACTGGGTGACCTGCTCTTCCACATTGTTTTCTACTGCGCAATCGCTGAGGAGTTCGAGTTTGGGGATGTAATCGAGGCGATCAGCGCCAAGTTGATTCGCCGGCACCCCCATGTCTTCGCCGATGGTGACGCCCGCACGCGCGCCGAGGTTGCTCTGCGTTGGGACGCGATCAAACGTGAAGAGCGGAGGGCCTCCGGGGTTGCCGTGGATTCGATTCTGGATGGTGTGGGTCGTGCTTTGCCCGCCCTCATTCGCAGCCGCAAGCTCTCCGGGCGCGCCGCCAGAGTCGGCTTTGATTGGCCGGACGTCAAGGGAGCGCTGCGCAAGGTTCACGAGGAGTTGGCGGAATTGGAGGCAGCGATCGCTGCCCTGAGCGACTCCCCGACCGAGCAGGAGAAGGCCCACTGCGAAGCGGAACTTGGCGACCTCCTGCTTGCCGTCGCCAACAGCGGCAGACACCTGGGGATCGACCCGGAAACCGCGCTCAACGGCGCCAATCGGCGCTTCGAGAAGCGATTCCGAGAGATCGAGAAGCGCCTCGCCGCCGCCGGCAAGACTCCGGCCGAAACCTCCCTGGAAGAGTTGGACGCGCTCTGGGAAGAGGTCAAGCAGGAGCTTCGATCCGCGGCAGACAAACCGTAAAACAGGCACCTCCCAGTCCGGACGAACGGCCCACTTGGAGTTGCCCTCCGTGGTATTCTACGATCCGGCGGGCCAGCGAGAGCCCCAGGCCGGTTCCCTGCTTCCTCGTGGTATAGAAGGGCTCAAAAATTCGCTCGCGCAGTTCGTCGGGAATGCCGGGACCATCATCTTCGACCGCTATGCAGACGCGCGCACGCCCATCGCTCCTCACTGTAACTCGAACAGTACCACCGGGTTGATCCGATTCGCTCACCGAATGAATCGCATTCTGAATCAAGTTCAGCAGAACCTGCTCCAGGCGATCGACCTCGGCATGAACCCAGGCTGCCTGATCGCCGTCCACCACAACTTCGAGTTCCACCCCAAGAGAGCGCGCGGTGGGCCGTGAAAACGCCGCGGTACGGCGCGCCAAAAGCCCCATATCGGTTTCAGCGCGGGTCTCGGCACGCGGAGGACGAGCGTAGGCAAGCAGGTCATCCAGTTCCCGATTGACCCGGTCAAGTTGGTGCTGTGCCTGCTGAATCACCTCCTGATCAGGGTGGTCAGCAGGAAGATCCCGGGCCAGCGTGTCCAACGCGATGGAGATCCCCGACATCGGATTGCGCAGTTCATGGGCCAGCACTGAAGCCAATGTGTTCAGCGAGAGCGCCCGGTTGGCAGCCACATGTTCACCGACGTGCGCATGTTCCACCGCCCGGCGCGCGGCCGAAAGCCGGTCCGACATGGCATTAAAAGCGACCGCCACGCGTCTGAGTTCGGGCACTCCGCGACGCGCGTCCACGTGGACATCCGCCAGCCCCACTTCCACTGCGGTAAGCGCTTCACGCAGGCGGTCGATGGGCTGAATCACCCAGGTGCGGGCCACCACATAGAGGAGGATCGACACCAGCAACGCAGCCGCCGCCGTGGCCGCGATCATGACGCCGGCCTGGCCACGAACAAAATCCCATGCGGTCGCCAGTGAAACATCCATCGCCAGATAGCCCAGCGGCCCGGGTTCACCTTCGTGGCAAGAAACACACGCGGCGCCATTGTGCAGAGCCCTGATCGTGACGAAGCCTCTGCCCTCTCCGGCCTGCCGGCCGATCGCACGATCGGTCCCCCGGGCCTCGCGCACCAACTCCCGATAGATCGGCGGCAGTGTATCGCCGACTGCCCCATCGCCGGCTGGAGCGCGAATTATTCGGGCATCTCCATCGATCAGGAGAAGACGCCGGGTAGGACCGGTCCGCGCGCCTTCACTGAGAATCTGGTCCAATTCCGCCAGCGGATCATCGGGAGAGCGCGCCATGGTGCGCTCAATCTGCAAAGCCAGCAGATCAACACCAATCGCCGAGGCCCCGCCCATAACTTCCAAGAACTTATCGCGCTGCGAAAGAACCAGCAGGTAGCTCACCGTGCCCAGGACGGACAAGAGAACGGCTGCCACCAAGAGCGCGAATCGATTGCCTAGCGAAATCCTCAATGCACCATTCCTCAACACGCCAAGAGCGGTACCGACGGCTGCCGCCGGACACAAGTTCACCGACCAGGAGTGGATTCTAGGCGAACGAAGATGCTCGTACCACGAATTTCTCCCCGGATCCCCGCACACTGCGGCAGCAGCAAGAGTGCAAAGGCAGCCGGGCTGCCACCTCATTGGTCTGAATTCGCGCGGAAAGCGCGGAGAAACGCAAGCTTAACCACGGATCCGGGTTGACAGCCCCCCGTAGTCCCGTGATATCCCATGGGGGATGGTGATTGGGTTCATTCGCTCATGGCCGCTAAGGCCGCTTGAATCCAACGCGACTTGTGGCATCATCGCCGGTGCAGTTGTCAGCGTTCCGTGCCTCTGTGACTTTGGCGGAAGCGGGTTTCCTCCGCAGCGATCAAAAAGGTGCTGCGCCAGGGATTTCAATCTCCGCCCCCAGTTCAGTTTCGAGATTAACGCGTGAACTCCGCAAGCAAGTGAGCGATCTGTTGGCGACGCGGTGTTCAAGACCGGCGCGGAACAACGCGAAAGTTATGCGCAACACGCTCCCGGCGGAGCCATGGCAGCGTCTCCTCACGGCGTGGCCGTTCCCGTGGTTTCATCTTCGCCGGAGCAGCCGCTTCCACAGACGCCCGGTACAACCGGCAGCGTGTCACCCCAGCAACCGTGCGATCTCCATTTCAGGAGCCCCTTCTCAATGTCTGAACGAGGCGACCACCCAAAGTCCTCCAGCGGCGAATCATCCAGCAGCGGCAGCTCCCGACGGCGCCGGCGGCGACGACGTTCGCCCGCGCGCGGTGCCGCGGCCAGGAACCGCAAGAGCGGCCAAGCCGAAGCATCCGATTCGGAGAGCCGGCGCCCAGCGACGCGCTCCAACCGTGGCGGTCGCTCCGGGCGCAACTCCCGCGGCCGGGGGCGGCGGCCCAAGGCCCGGTCCCGCGGGCGACAGCGCGGTTCGGGTCGGGAAGAGATACTCGAATCACGCTTGATCGATCCCCAAAGTGCGCCATTCGAAGTCGAGGGCGTGCTCGAGGTCATGCCGACCGGCGTGGGTTTCCTCCGCAGCATTGAGAACTCCTATTTCCCGGCGGCCGAAGATACGTTCGTCAGCAAAGAGCTGATCAAGGGGTTGTTTCTGCGCGAGGGGGACACGCTTTGCGGCCTGGCCCGCGAGGGCACGCGAGGGCCGGTGCTCGAAGAGGTCGACACGGTCAACGATCTGGACACCGACACCCTGGAGATGCGCCCGCCCTTTGCCGATCTCACGCCGATCGATCCCGTGGAACGTCTCCGCATGGAGACCACCCCGGAAAACCTCACCGGCCGAGTCATCGACCTCCTGGCACCGGTCGGCTTGGGCCAAAGAGGGCTCATCGTGTCTCCGCCCAAAGCCGGTAAGACGATGGTGCTGAAGACAATCGCGGAAGCGATCGCAACCAACCGTCCAGACATCCACCTGATCGTCCTGCTTGTCGACGAGCGCCCGGAAGAGGTCACCGACCTGCGCAGGTCAGTCCGCGGCGAGGTGATTCACTCATCCAACGACATGCCGGTGCGCAACCACACCCGGGTCGCCAGCGTCACCATCGAGCGCGCCAAGCGACTGGTGGAATCGGGCCGCGACGTGGTGATTCTGATGGACTCGCTGACCCGCCTGGCGCGGGCCCACAATGTGGCGATTACTGGCAGCGGCAAAGTGATGTCCGGCGGCATTGATGCGCGCGCTCTGTTTGAGCCGAAGCGGTTCTTTGGCGCCGCGCGCAATGTGGTCGAGGGCGGCAGTCTTACAATCCTGGCGACCGCACTGATCGAAACCGGCAGCCGCATGGACGAGGTGATCTTCCAGGAGTTCAAAGGAACCGGGAACTGGGAGTTGGAGCTTTCGCGGGACCTGGCCAACAAACGCATATTCCCCGCGATCGACGTCAACAAGAGCGGAACCCGAAAGGAGGAGAAGCTCTTTGACTCCAGCGAACTGATTCCGGTGCAGCGTCTCCGCCGCGGCCTCGCCAGCATGCCCCCCGCTCAAGCCATGGAGATGCTGCTCAATAAGATGCCGAGCTTCGAGTCAAACGCGAAGTTCCTGATGCTGCTCAACACCCAGTGAGCATGTAACACCCCGGGGAGCGGAGCGGGAGCCGGCGCTGGCCGGACGGCCGCTATACCGCGCCCGGTTCCCAGGCAAGGGTTGCCGGCGGAGCGCTGGCACTTGCGGAGATTGGCTCGCCACTCAGAGAGATTTTCCGCGCCTGCTCCTGGTACGCTCCGCAGGCTCCCCCATCTCCGTTCCCCCCAAGCTGCGATACACCACTGTCTTACCGCCATCCACGGCGGCCGGCACAAGACTTGCGCCAACCCGGCTCAGCCGCGTCTTCACCCCGCGGACGGAGCCGCCCATGACCACTGCCACTCTCCTGCGAACCTCGCTGCTTTCGGTGCTCATCGCGCTGGCGCTGGCGCACTGGCCAAGTCTGGATCCCCGAACTCAGCCCCTGACCTATTCCGGTTCAACCGCCACCGCTACCGAGAATCACTACATTCTGGACTGTGTGGACCGGATGCGCGAATCGGATGCAAAATCAACGGTGGAGGAAAACAGCGCCGCGCACCTGGAATGCACGGCGCGGCGCCTGGGAAGCATCACACCGGAGCTGACCCGATACGAAGTCAATTATCCACAGGCGCAGATCAACCGCTGGCAGGTGAGTTGCGAGCCCGGTGGCGAACCTGAAATTGTCCCACTCCCGGCGCCATTGGCGAGTGATTTCGGTTACGCCGTCGACCTGGCCCCGAGCGGCCGCATCCAGAACATTCAACGTACCGGTCCACGCACCGTGTTTCCGAATGCCCGACTCTACGAAGAGGAGCAGAATGCTTTCGTGGAGTTCCTGCCGCGGCTCTTCGTCACGGTCGCCGGGCGCAGTCTGAAGCCGGGCGCCACCTGGAGTTCCACGCGAATCCAGCGTCTGGATACGGCGCCGGATGTGGTTGCCCTGCTGCAGACAACGCTGCACTGCCAATTCATCCGGGTAGAGTCCGCGCGCACCGCCCACATCAAAGTGACCTTCTCGCATGAGTTCGCGGCGGCGGATGCCAGCGGCCAATCGCGCGGCCGGCTCCGCGAATCAGGCGGTTCGGGAGAGTTCACCTTCGATCTTCAAACACGACAACCGCTGACATTCCAGGCTCAGGAGCACGTGAGCTTCGACATTGTCGCGAACGAGGGGGAGCCGACCCGGTTCGAGCGCGAGCTGTCGATCCATCTGCGGCCGGTGGATTCACTGTCCACGGCGGGGATCGAAGAGAAACAACCCAACTCCACGTCGGCCGACGCGGAGCATCAGGAGCGCAGAGCGCGCTTGACCACGCGTATCAACTGCTCCGCGGAGAAGGGTTTGACCAGGAAATTCAGGGCCCCGGCCCGCAGCGCCTCCAGAACCTGCTCCTGATTCCCCAGCGAGGTAACCATCACCACCCGGGCCGCCGGGTCGATGGCTCGAATCTCGCGCGTCGCCTGCATGCCATCCATATGCGGCATGACGACATCCATGGTCACCAATGCAGGGTTCAGGTGGCGGTACTGGGCAACCGCGGAGGCACCATCTTCCGCCTCGCCGATTACGAGATAGCCACCTCGCTCCAAAACCTTGCGCACCTTGTTCCGGAGAAAGGTGGAATCATCCACGATCAAGATGCCTTCATCCGAGCGACCTCCGACTTCCGGGCTCACTGCGCGGCTCATGCGATCTCCTCTGCTGGTGAAAAGGGAATCCGAATCTGGATCACCGTACCCGCGCCTCTGTGACTGTTCACTCGAACCTCGCCACCCAAACGTTCCGCAACCGCGGCGACGACTCCCATGCCGGCGCCGCGACCACTGATCTCATCGACCTGCTTGGCGGTTGAGACTCCCGCGCGCGCCATGAGGGCGGTCAGGTCGACATCCGCCGCCGTGGAGCCGGTCGCGGCGCGCAGCGCCTCCTGATCGACACCGCGACCATCATCTTCCACCTCAACCAGCCAATCACCGGCGTCCCTGGTGAGGACCAGTTGAATGGTTCCAACGGATGGCTTTCCCCGCTGGCAGCGTTCGGTCACGTCTTCGATGCCGTGATCAACGGCGTTGCGCACCAGATGATGAATGGGATCACGCAGGGCAGTCGCCAATTCACGCGGCAGGCGGAGATCGGGTGCGACCTTCTCAACAACACGCACGGAGCGGCCGCGTTTTCTGGCGACATCGCGGGCGATGCGCTCGGCGCCACTGAAAAGATAAGCGCCCGGCACCAAAAGCGAGGCCATGAGATGCTCCCGGACCTCCTGCTCATGCTCGCCGATCCGCTCCAGCATCGCGCTGACCGGAGCGGCCGGAGCGGCCAATGCGCCCCGCAGCGCGAGCAGTTCCCTGCCGATCCCATCGAGCCCTTTCAGGGCTTTCTTGAGCGCCAACGAACTCGCCCCCGCGGAGGCCCCGGGCTTGTCACTCCTGGGATTCCGCGGCTTCCCCCCGGAATCCTCCTCCGATTCGGTGAACACGAAACTGCGCACCGAGCAGTTGGCATCTTCGGCAACTCTGGCGAGAATCGAGTGAATCTCCGCGCCTCCACCACGAACTCCCATCACCAGGCGAAACGCACCATGTTCTTCTCCGGCACGCAGCGTCTCCAGCGCCGGCGCGGACAAGTAGAGGCTGCCAATCCGTTGCAACTCCTCAAAAACATGCTGCGAACGGCCCGCGCGAATCGGATCATCGAGCGGAAACTCCACCGTCACAATGCAGATCTCTTCGCCGGCGGCCGCTGCCTTGCGCAGCGTCTCCTCGGCTGCGGCGTCGATCTTCAGGCGCAGCGCTGCCGGATCGCGCCCGCTCTGCCGGCGCCGCATGTAGGAGATCGAACGGCTGGTCGCATCCGGAGGAAGCGCCGGACACTCTTCGCTGTCCTTTTCCGGGAGCACCAAGTAGCGCACCAAAACCCCATCAAAGGCATCATCCACATCAAGCGAACGGGCCAGTATCATTCCGCCCGGGGCCATGGCCGCCCACTGCAGCGACAGCGCTTGATCCGCCGACAGGCGACGCACCACCTCGAAAACCGGCAACTCCTCCTCCATGGCCGCCAAAAGGGCGACCCGCGC
>JALXCG010000749.1 GCA_026991065.1 Gemmatimonadota bacterium
TACGGTCATCGGGCTGCTCGGCGACCTCAAGCGCAGCGACGCGCGGGCCGATCTGGAGGCGCTGCTGGCCGCGGCGGAGCCGCGTGAGGCGCCGCGCATCATCCACGCTCTGGGCCGGATCGGCGAGCTGGAAGCGGCGCCGGCGCTGCGCCCATTCCTGCGGGCCGAGAGCGAGCGCAGCCGCATTGCGGCGGCGGTGGCCCTGGGCGCCCTGCGCGACAGTTCGGCGGTGGAGCCGCTGCTGGTGGCGCTGACCGATCCGCAGCTTACGGTCCGGGGAGCCGCCGCGGGGGCACTGGCGAAGATCGGCCATCCGGCAGTGGAGCCGCTGCTGGCGGCGCTCGCCCGGGCTCCCGGGCCCGCATCCTCGCCGGCGAGCGCTCCCGCGGCCAGCCGCGCGACCGACCGCGACGGGCAAACCCGCGGCGCTGTCGCCCGGTCGCCGCGCGTGCTCTACCTGCAAACCCTGGCGCGCCTCGCGCGCCCGCTGCGCGCTGCCGAAAAGCCGGCGGAGTTGGCCGATCGGGCGCGGATCCGGCGCGCCTTCATGGCCCTGCTCGACTCTCCGCCCGAAGCGACACTCGCCGCCGAACGCGCGGTCGCCGCCCGCGCGCTGTGGAGCTTCGGCGACCCCCGGTCCCGCGACTTCGTCCGCCTCCATCTGGTCGACGAGGCGGATCCGCTGGTGCGCCACCTGCTGGCGACACTTGAGGCGCCGCCGGTCGTGGGCGACACGCAATGAGGATGAGACGGAGCCGCTCAGATCGCCGGGGGACGGCGTGTTTTCTCGGCGGCGACACATTCCGCGGCGGACTTGCCCGGGGCAGACCCGCGAATTCCGGCGGCGGGCGAAGGCCCCCCGCACCCGCGGCCTCGCTCTCGGGCCCGCCACAGACGGCGGTTGGCCGCCGCGCCTGAACGCCCACCCGTGCCCGCGACGGGGTTTCGGGGGGCGCGCCCTGGAGCCGAAGCCTCGCGCCGGGGTCAAGGCGGGTTCGGCGAGAAGGGGGCTTTCACCCGGGCGCTTCTTGCTGCCGGCGGGGTGCGGGCGGTGGGCGATGGGGCGAGACTGGTGCAGACAGATCCAAGAAAAATGAAATTGCCCCGAAGACAGAGGCGGGGAGAATGGTATGATTGAGCTGGTGTGCAACGCATGCCTTGGCGCCGGCGCGATTCTGTGTTGCCGTGGCCGGCCCTCCAGTTTCACTTTTTCTGGTCAACCCTGGAAGCTCCATGTATCCTCGCAGCCACAATTTTCGTCCGGTCTACTCCAGCGACCGCGGGCGCGTCTGTCCCGAGTGCGGGGCGGCGTTGGGGAATTGCGATTGCCGCGGCGGTGGCAGGGGGCGTGGCGGCGGTTCCGGCGGGAGGCGCGCCGGGGGCGACAGATCCGGCCGGGCCACGGCAATGCCGCGTGACGGGGTTGTTCGCGTAAGCCGCGAAACCAAGGGGCGCAAGGGAAAAGGTGTTACTGTCGTTACCGGGGTGCCGCTGGCCGGGGCGGAGTTGGCGACGCTGGCCAAGACGCTCAAGCAGCGTTGCGGGTCGGGCGGGACGGTGCGCGAGGGCCGCATTGAGATTCAGGGGGAGCATCGCGATGCGGTGGTGGAGTTGCTGCGGGCGCGGGGGTGGACGGTGAAGCGCGCCGGGGGGTAGCGGGTGGTTCGGCGCGGCTGGTGGCGGTTGCGTGGCGCCATTTTGTCGCTCGGCGACGGCCGGGGCTGATAGACTCGCGGGGCTCGGTCGCTTTTCGGCCGGGCCCAGCCGTCGCTTGTTTGTCCGGAGTTGTTCATGCATTGCCGCCGCCTATTCGCTTTTCGACCGGGCCTGCTCTCTGCCGCCGCCCGGGTTGTGGCTCTCGCTCTGCTCGCCGCGGGGGCGTTCGCCGGCTGCGCCGCCCCCGGCGACCGGCCGGTGCACAATCTGCTGCTCATCACGCTCGATACGACCCGGGCCGACGCCCTGGGGTTCGGGGGGCATCCGCGCGCGACCAGCCCGCAACTGGATTCGCTGGCGACCGCGCCCGGCAGCACGGTTTTCGAGCGGGCGATCGCCCAGGCCGCGGTCACGCCGGTTTCGCACGCCTCGATCTTCACCGGTCTTGAGCCTTACCACCACGGGCTGCGGGTGCTGCACGGGCTGAGTCACAACCGGCTCGGCGCGGAGCAGACCACGCTGGCGGAGCTGTGGGCGGCGGCCGGCGGGGTGTGCGGCGCTTTTGTCAGCGCCTATCCCACCACCGGGGCGTTCGGATTCGAGCAGGGGTTCGATCGTTTTGACGCCGATTTTCCGGGGGCGGACGGCAGCGGGCTGGTGTCGAAAAATGGTGTTGTCAATACCGGCAGCGCGCAGCGTGGCGCCCGCGAGACGACCGATGCGGCGATCGATTGGCTGCGCAAGGTGGCGCCACGGGCCGGGCGGCGTCCTGTTTTTGCGTGGGTACACTATTTCGATCCGCACGACACGGCGGTGGTGCCGCCGCAGGAGGAGCTGCACGCGCTGCTGAATGGTCCGTTCCGCCCGCGCAGTCGCTCGCGCGCCGATCTGTTGCGCGCGGTGTATGAGTGCGAGACCTACTACATGGACGGGCAGATCGGCCGTCTGCTCGCCGCGCTGCGGGAGCTGGGGCTGGCGGACAATACGATGATTGTGGTGGTGGCTGATCATGGCGAGGGGCTGGGCGACCATGGCTGGTGGTCGCATGGGATTCTTTACCAGGAGCAGATTCGGGTGCCGCTGGTGGTCCATCTGCCGGCCGCGAAGAACCCGGCGGCGGACGGCGGTACGGCAGGCGGCGGCACGGCGGACGGCGGCGATGTCGATCCGAAAACTGTTGTTCCTCGCATTTCGGCGCAGGTGCGCACGATCGACATTCTGCCCACGATTCTCGATGCGTGCCGGGTTGGCGCGGAGCCGCGCCCCGCGCTCGACGGGATCTCGCTGCTACCGGCGATGCGCGATGGTGTCGTCACGCCGCCGCGCCGCGCTTACAGTGAGTCGGTGAACCTGCTCACCTACGGCCGCCCGGACGACGCCGCGCAGATCGACGCCAAGGATGACAAGCTCTACAGCCTGGTGCGCGCCGACGGTCTGAAGCTGATCTACCATCAGTTGCGTCCGGAGAAGAGCCAGCTCTACGACCTCAACACCGACCCGCGCGAGACCCGCAATCTCGCCGCCGAGCGCCCCGCCGAGCTGGCGACAATGATCG
Source organism: Gemmatimonadota bacterium (assembly GCA_026991065.1). Taxonomy (GTDB): domain Bacteria; genus JALXCG01. The sequence goes on from JALXCG010000749.1 coordinate 3,212, forward strand.
CCGAGTTGGAGGCGCTCAACGCCCTCTCCGACATCATGCCGGGGCAGACGCCGAGCGACGCCGAGCACATCAAGAAGCTGCGCAGCCTGGGCTATGTGGAGTAGTTGGGCGGGGTGACGGTTTTAGTGCAGACGCGGGCCGCCGGTGGCGGTTACCCGGCGGCGCGCCAGATCGCCCGCCAGGCGCCGCGCACCGCGCCCATCACCTGCCCGATTTCGGCGGCGTCGCCGACCAGCTCGGCGGTCAAACCGCGCTCCTCCAGTTCCCGCGCCAGGCGGCGCTCCGGCTGCGTGCCGACCGCGACCACCAGCGAA
>JALXCG010000750.1 GCA_026991065.1 Gemmatimonadota bacterium
ATCCACCGTCGACGTAGGGGGCGCGCACCCGGTTGGCGACGAATGCGCAGTTGCGGACCTCGGCCCACCCCTCGCTCCCGCTGACTTGCAGGCCCCCGCCCGCGAGCACCGCGGCATTCGCCGCGACCACCGAATCGAGCAGTTGCAGGCGTCCGTTCTCCACCGCAATGCCGCCACCGGAGAGGGCGGTACAGCCATGGATCACACATTCCCGCACCTCCACTTCACCGCCGCTCGCCACGGCGATGCCGCCACCGGCCACCAGTGGACTGGGACGCGCGGCCCAGCCGGCAGTCAGAGTGACGCTGGAAATCGATTGCCCCGCATCCGCTTCCAGCCCTCCCGCCAGCAGCACCGGCCCGAGACGCCCGGCACCGCTCAGGATGGTGCTCTCGGCGCCGTCGCGGCCGCGCAGATGCACCGGGTAGCCGCGCAGATCGATCGCCTCGGTGTAGCTGCCGGGGACCAGTTCGATGGTGTCATTCAACGCAGCGGCATCGAGCGCGGCGGCTACGCTGTAGAATGGCCCATGGACCGGATCCACTACCAGCACCGCCGGCTCTCCGGCATCGCGGATCGCCAGAGCCAGGAGCACCCAGGAGAAAATGGCGGGAGTCATTGCGACCTCTTTCGGGGTCCCGCCAGCGACGTATCGGGCGGCAATGCGCAGGTCAGAGATTCGGCCGGGGAGAAAGCCGCCAGAAGAGTGTCGATCGCCTCGAACCAGGTCGCCTCGAGAAGTGTGGCGGAAGGGAGCAGCGTGCCGGGTACCTGGGCGTCGCCCTCTACCCGCACACGGCCGCCGGGCCGCACCGAGATGCGCCGCCGCCAAAGCTCCTCCGGACCGTCATAGCGCTGGGCGGTGAGCACCAGGTCGCCGGTCCGCCAGACCTCTTTGTTGTTGATCACCTCGAAAGAGAAAACCACCGGCGTGATCTCCCCCGTGGCAATCGGCATGATCGGCTGGGCGGTGGCCAGGTGCAGGCCGACCGAATCCTCCTCTTCATAGATGAAGGCGCCGATGTCGCGGGTGGAGAAGTCGGCATCGAGCGAGTCGTGGGGCCCGGCATCCACCGCCGGCGAATACTCCGGCACGCGAAAATCGCCGTGTAGCGGATCGAGGAAAAGCGGATCCGCGAAAACGCGCCGGCTGCCGCTGCCGGTCCACCCGCTCAAATTGCCGCTGCTGTTGCCCCAGAAGAGTTCACTCGACTCATCGATGCTGGGCCCCTGAGCGATCCACGCGGGTGCCCCGGCGGAGCGTGTGAAGATGTTGGCATTCACCGTTCCCCAGGCTTCGACCCCGGTGAAGATCGCGCTCCCCGCCGCGGCCTGCCCTCCCGGACCGGTGGAGGGGCGGGCTTGACTGCGGACCAGGGTATTGTTCCAGAAGGCGACCGGACCGGAGGCGAACGCCACGGCGCCGCCGCGCCCCGAACGGTTGCGGGCCGCGTCCGGACTCCACAGCGGAACCGCCAGATTGCCGGCGAAAACATTCCAGGCGCAGAGGCTGGGCGAGGCGCTCAGCGCCAGGGAGTCGAGCGGGTCACTGCTGATGCAGAGTGCGCCGCCCATGCTGGCGCGGTTGCCGATGAAGCGCGAGCGCACCACGCGGGCGGTGGCCGACTGAATGCTGATCGCGCCCCCCTCATCGGCCGCGCAACCGCTGAACAGGCAGTCGCGAACCAGGGGTTGGCTGCCATCTTCGATGCACAGAGCGCCGCCGCGATAGAGAGGCTCGCCGCGATCCCAGATCTGGCGCGGCCCGCAGCGATCGAAAACACAACGCTCGATCTCCGACCGGTCACCCGCGGTCGCCAGGAGCGCCCCGGCGCAAGCCCGCGCAACCAGTATCTGCTCCAGTCGGGCAGCGCCGGCACGCAGCAGAATCGGGCGCCGAACGCTCTTTTCGGTGGCGACCAGAGTCAACCAGCGGAGCAGGGGAGCAGCGTGGTCGATCACCAGAAGCGTGCCCTCGCCGCGGAGCGCAAAACCTTCCAGGATCGCCCCCCGCCCCTCGCCCGATTCCCAGCGAACCACGCCATCGATCAAGGCAACTCCGCCAAATGGACGCGCCCGCACAACGATGTTCTTGCCCGAGTAATCCAGCTCTTCGGCGTAGGTTCCGGGCGCGACCAGCACGCTGTCGCCGTCGGCCGCGGCACGCATGGCCGCCGCGATGGTGCCGTATTCAGCGGGAACCCGAAGCGTAACCGCGCTCGCCACGTGAGCGCGCAGGCCGATGGCCGCAAAGAGGAGGAGCGGGACATACCATCCGCGGTAGTTCCGGCGGGTTCTGCAGTTCGTTGGACCCTGCCCACGCAAAATCAACTCCTCGGGTTCTGTTCATTGGGTATCGGTCTTATCCTTCATCGTTCCAGACGCAGTTCCAGTTTACCATCCCCATCCTGCTTTCCGCACATGAACGAGCACCCGCGACTCTCCCTCCTCCTGGTCACCGTCCAGGTCGGCGCCCTGCTGGCACTGGCCGCCACCGGTCCGCTGCTGGCGCCGCCCGGTCTGCTGCTGGCAATCGAACTCTGCGGCATCGCCCTCGGGCTCTGGGCAATCGCCGCGGTGCGCCTGCGCGATCTGCGCATCCGTCCGGAGGTGCGCAGTGAGCGCCTGGTGACGCACGGTCCCTACCGCTGGATCCGCCACCCGATGTACACCGCTCTTCTGCTGCTCACGCTGCCGTTGATCATCGCCGCGCCCACTCTTCCGCGCTGCGTGATCGAGGCGCTCCTGCTTCTCGATCTGGTGCTCAAGTTGCGCTACGAGGAGCGCCTGCTGCACGCGCACTTCTCCAATTACGCCGCTTACGCGCGGCGCACCTGGCGTGTGATCCCGGGTCTCTACTGAGATTCCGCCGGAGCCGAACCGCGGCGGCCGCGCGCAAGCCGCTACATTCGGCGCAGCCGCCGGCCGAAGGTCGACAGGGCCGGCAGCAGCGCCCGCAGAGCCACCGCAGCCGGCGCAAGTTCGGAACCCGCGGGGAGTTGGGGGACGAAAGCGCGCTCGGTACGCACGCATTCGGCAATCGCCGCCACATCCGCCAACTCGCCACGGGACACTGCGGCGATCAGCGCGGCTCCACGCGCCCCGGCAAAAAGCGGCTCGCTGACCCGCGCGATCGGGCGCTGCGTGGAATCAGCGATGATCTGCAGCCACAAATCGCTTTGCGCGCCACCGCCGATCGCCCGCAGCGAGGTGCAGGGTTCGCCAACCTTGGCAATCGCGTTGAGCGTCCAGGTCAGATTGCGCGCCACCCCCTCCAGCACCGCGCGGGCCAGTTCGGCGCGACCATGCTCGAGGCCGAGATTGAGAAACACGCCGCGCAGTGCTTCGTCCGGAATCGGTGAACGCTCGCCGGCCAGCCAGGGGCCATGGAGCACCCCGGCCGCCCCCGCCGGCGCCGCCGCGGCCAGGCGGTCGAACGCCTCGGGGCTCAACGGTTGGTCGCCGGCGGGAGTTAAAACCCGCGCGAGCCAGTCGCGGCACGCGCCGGCGGTCTCTGATTCGCC
>JALXCG010000751.1 GCA_026991065.1 Gemmatimonadota bacterium
CTCCCTGCAGCAACCGCGCCGCGGCATCTTCCGCCGGCTCCAGCACCAGCGCCCCCAGAACACGCCCCGCGCCATCCTCAAGAATTGCATCGCCCCCCGCCCCGGCCACCGCGTCCAGCCACTCGCCCGGTGCAGCCAGCCAGCGGGCATCGAGAAAAAGCGTCGGCCCGGGCCGCCAGGGTGCCGGCGGCAGCGGCCGCGGAAGGGTCGCCAGCACCTCCACGCGCTCAATGCGCGACGCCGACCGGCCACAGACCACCTCGGCGCGCTCCAGAATCGTGCGCGCGCCGCAGCGCAGAGCCCAGATCGGGCGAGTCCAGGTAAAGGGCCTGAGATCCCGCCAACTGGGGGATTCAAAAAGCGTCAACTGCCAATCACCACGTGCCATCACTCTCCGTCCTCAGTCGCCGCCAGGGCTTGCTCCGTGGCCGTGATCTCGTCACGGCGCACCACCGTTCCCGTTACCCAGGCGCCCGCCAGCGAATCGGCAAACCCGGAGAGCGCCCGCACTGCCGCCGGGCGGCTCGCAAACGCGCCAACCCGAACCTTGTAGAGCCCCTCCTCCCACTCGATTTCAGCCGGACAGCCAGTCACACGCTCGGCCCGCAGGCGAGCGCGGACGCTCTTCAAAGGAGATGGTGTGGCAATCACCTGGATCCGGAAACCGGGCGTGTAGGACGGCGGCTGCTCCGCCGCCGCTTCCGCGCCGGAAGCATCATCATCGACGCCGGTTGCCGCGGCGGCGCGGCGCGAAAGCGGCGGCGCCAGCAGAAGCGTGACGCCGGCCATGAGCATGGCGAGCCGTCTCACAAGTACTCTCCTCCCCCCTCGCGCTGCTTGAGTCGAGTGACGATCGCCTTCACCTCCTGGGCACGATCTCGATGGCACACCAGGGTGGCATCGCCGCTGCGCACCACCACCAGATCCTCGACTCCGATCAGGGCGACCACTCCGCCCTCCGCCAGCACAATGTTGTTTCGGCTCTCCAGAACTTCGACATCGCCCCGCAAAACATTGCCGTCCCCATCCGGCTCAAACACCCGGTCCAGCGCGCTCCACGCACCCACGTCATCCCACACCAGGGGCGCCCGAACCACCATGACGCGCGGATGCTTTTCCATGACCGCATAGTCGATGGAGGTCGCCGGCGCGAGATCGAAAAAGTGTTCGATCGCCGCCTGCGGGTCTCCCCTGCGCGCGGCCTCGGTGAGCGCCGCCAGGGGTGCCGCCAAAGCAGGCTCGTGCTGCCCCAGGGCTTCCAGCAGATCCCGCACGCACCAGACGAAGATCCCGGAGTTCCAGAGAAAACCGCCCGATTCCAAATAGCGCTCGGCGGTTGCTTGATCCGGCTTTTCGACAAAACGCGCCACATGGTGGTGTTGCGCCACGTCGGAGCGACCGCGCAACTCTCCAACCTCGATATAGCCATACCCGGTTTCGGCGCGCTCCGGCTCAATCCCAAAAGTCACCAGGGCATGACTCTCGCGGGCCACGCCCTCCGCATACGCCACGGCCTTGCGAAACGCCTCGCCATCCGGGATGTGGTGATCCGCCGGCAGAAGAACCATGGCGGCATCCTCATCCTCAGCGGCCAGAAGTGCCGCCGCCAGGCCAATCGCCGGCGCCGTGTTCTTGCCCCGCGGTTCCACCCATACCTGTTCCGGGCGCAGTTTCGTCGCCACGTCGCGAATCGGCTGGGCCAATCCCGCCCCGGTGACGATCCGCACCCGCTCCGGCGGCACCAACGGATCGATCCGGGCAATGGTCTCTTCCAGCATGGTGCGTTCACTGGTAATCGCCAGCAGTTGCTTGGGCCGCCCCTCGCGGCTCCAGGGCCAGAATCTTTCGCCTCGGCCTCCGGCCAGAATCACGGCGTAGAGCATGTTGTCTCCTGCGGGGAGCCCGCGTCTCCCTCTTCCAGATTGGCGCACACTGCCCCATAGAGCAGCGGGATCATGATTTCGTGGTGTCCAGTCAGCGCAATGCCCCGCCCCCCGGTGCGCGTCGGCCGGCGCACCACGTTTTCCATGGGACGATAGGGTCGCAGCATATCCAGATTGGCGGTGGTAAATCCATGGGCCGCGGCGCCCAGATTGCGCGCCACAGTCAGCCCCTTGAGAAACACCTCGGGCAGGATAACGCTCGATCCCACATTCAGCACCACCGAGTTCGCGTCCAACTCGCCCAACGCAGCCGCCAGGACGCGAAAGTCGCGCATGCTCGATTCCCCCAGCGCGGCGCCATCCAACTCCGGATGCTGGTGCACGATCTCGGCCCCCAGGGCGACATGCACCGTCAGCGTGGCCCCTTGGGCATAGGCGCGAGCGAAAAGTGATGCCTCCGCGTGTGGCGCCTGGGCCAAAGATTCGCCAAGCGCACTGCCAAGCCCGCTCCCGGTGGCCTTCGCCCGCTCCACGGCGCGAGCAAAAATCTGCGCGGTTTCAATCGCGAACCCAAAACGCCCATCGTCCAGCCGTGTGGCAACATCCTCCGAAGTGGCGCCGAAATACGCCAGTTCCAGATCATGGATCACCCCGGAACCATTGGTCGCCAGATGAGTAACCACGCCCCGTTCGACCAGATCCGCCACCAGAGGCCCCAGCCCGCACTTGATAACATGGCCGCCAAACATGAAAAGCACCGGACTCCCGAGCCGCCGGGCGCGGGCAATCGCCCGCGCAAGATCCAGGAGTTCGGGGGCCGCCAGTTGTCGCGGCAGCGTCCGCAGGAACTCGCGAAATGAACCCTCGGGAGAGAAGGGCCGGGCCAGGTCGGCCAGCTCCACTTTCGATTCACGCGACTCGATCGAGTGCCGCTGCACCCGCGTCAGATCCGCTTCCGGGTAGTGTCGGGGACTCATGGGCGCAATACCTCCTCCGCAACTGCCTGAATCGCGCTGGAATCCGCGTCGCCGGCCAGAGACCCAGCGGAATCTTCGCCAACGGCAGCAACCACCGGCGCGGCCTCTCCGACGCCCTCCCACCCGCGCAGCGTAGCGGTCACATGCCCAATCACCACCTGGGTCTGCATCAACACCGGCAGATGGCGGGCATCGCGTGTCATCCAGACCAAAAGTTTTCCCTCCTGGCGAAAAATTCCCTCCGATTGCAGTTGTGGCTCAACCACCACGCAGTCGAATTCGCCGAGCGCCGTCGCCACCCGCTCCTCACGCAGCACCGACACCTCCAGCGCGTAGTTCTTGTAGTCGGTGTGGGTGGGCACATGAATCGTGCTCCCCGGGCGCAACTCCTGCGTGCGCAGGTAATAGAGGGCGGAAAGAACATCCTGCGCCCGCGCCGGCACACGATAAATCTTGCCATTGTCGTAGCGGGCAATGTGGTTTGCCGGGTCAAACACCACCGTCTCATCCTTGCGATAGGTCCCCTCGCGGAGGTGGCGCTCGAAGCGCCAGGTGTAGTGCTCCTTGAGATCAAAAAGCGACGCCACCTCATCATCGACCTTGTAGATCAGGTCAAACGCCTCGGCAGAGCGCGCACGCGACTTGAGCCGCACACAGGGAC
>JALXCG010000752.1 GCA_026991065.1 Gemmatimonadota bacterium
CTGTAGTACCAACCGTTGTGGCTGCCGTCGAGGTAGCGAATCTGAAACATCACTTGACCGAAGATCCCGCTTTGAAGCTGCACGGCAACCTGCATCTGGCCAATCGCGCGCGCCGCGAAGTCGCCGGTATAGCGGGGTTCGGCGTTGACCGCTCCCACCGTCTGAAAGGTGGGAACGACCTCCACCGACTGCAGGTAGCCGCCGAGTACGCCGCCGGTCAGTGGTGCGCTGAGTTGCACGTCGATGGTGGCCGGCATCCAGCCGTTGACAGAACCGTCATCCCACTGGTCGGACGCATACTCGGCGTGCGCCGCCGGAGAGCAGGTCGCCGCAGCCAGAGCGAAGAGCAGGAGAACACACTGATTGCGTTGTCGCATGGGAAGAGCCTCTCGCGAATGCTTCTCCACCAGCAGCATCCCACCAACCAGTCTACGCTTTTTCCGGCGTAAAGAGGGCAACAACCGCGCCGGTCGGGTCCGCGACGACGGCGAAACGGCCCACGCTCTTGATAGCCGTGGGCGGCATGTAGATTCGACCGCCGAGCGGCTCGACGCGGGCCACCGTGGCGTCCAGATCCTCGACCAGGATGTAGTGCATCCAGGCGGTCCCGACGGCGGATTCGGGCGGCGACGGCATGGCTCCGGCAACCTCCTTGCCGTGCAGTTTGAAGAGCAGGTATTCGCGCTCGGCCGCTTCGCCGGCGCCGCTCTCCCAACCGAAGAGCGCGCTGTAGTATTTGGCACTGGCGGGGAGATCTTCGGCCAGCAACTCATTCCAGCAGAACATGCCGGGAACCGGCGGCGGCGGCGGTGTTTCCATTTCGGGGCCGGCGGTCTTGAACAGGAAGAACACGGCGCCGGCGGGATCGGCGATCTTGGCGAAACGACCGACGTTGGGGATGTCGGCCGGCGGCATCAGCAGTTTGCCGCCCAGCTCCACGGCGCGCGCGGCGGCGGCATCGACATCGGCGGTGGCGACGTAGCCCACCCAGTGGGGTGGCGCCGGAGTATCCGCGGGCAGGGTGACCAGGCCACCGATCTGCTTCTCACCGACGGTGGGCATCTTGTAAACCGAGCCGTCCTCCATGGTGTAGTCGTAATAGCTCCAGCCCACCAGTTCGCGGTAGAAAGCGGCGGCGGCGGCGGTGTCGGTGGTCCAGAGTTCATGCCAGACGAATTGTCCGTCGAGCTGCATGGTTTGCTCCTGTGGTCTGGGAGCCTGTCGCGCATTGTCTTCACGTCGCCCCGCACTCGTTCCTGCTCCGATCTCTGCGTTGCTAAGTCCTTGAAAGGCAACCAGCCTTCCTGCGGACTCAGCGCCTTGATCTCGAAGCAGGCCCGAACACGGGGCTCGAAAGCCAATGCGCGACAGGCTCCTGGCCCGCGGCGGTTTCCGAAGGGGATGCGCAGGCCGGGGATGAGAGAGTGTTGTTTGCGTTTGCTCGTAAAGGGTAGGGCAGGATGGCGGCCGTGCAAACCCTGCGTCGCCCCGGGCAGTTTTCGCCATTTGCACGCGCTGCGATGCGGGTTACACTCCCGCCCCATGGACTGGCTCCCGTTTACACTCTGCGCACCCGACCGCCGCCCACCACGCCCACGCAGCATCCACAGCCTGGAGGGGCTGGGGGACCGCATGCGCACAGCCGCTTTTGCGGAGTTCCAGGCGATCGCTGCATTTCGCTGGGCGGCGGAGCGGTTTACCGATGCGCCGGAGGGGCTGCGACAGGCCTGGCGGGAACAGGTAGCGGACGAGGAGCTTCACTACCGCATTATCATCGAGCGGATGGCCGAGTTGGGGATCGAGGTGGATGCGCGGCCGGTGAGTCCCCGGATCTGGCAGTCGGTGCGGGCCTGCACCCGCGGCCGGGAGTTCTGCATTCTCATCGCCGGCGCGGAGGAGCGGGGGCGCCGCGCCGGTCTGCAGCTGATCGCCGCACTCGGCGGGCGGGATCCGGCGACGGCGGCGGTGTTCCAGCGCATTGTGGACGACGAGGTCGCCCATGTGGAGTTGGCCCGCACCTACTATGGGTGGACGCCGCCGGCATAGGGTCCGTGATGGCGGCGCACGCGCCGGCGCGGGACCGGCGCGGCTTGGGCGGGAGCGGGCGGAATGCTATTTCAGCTCGCCCGCCAGGAGATCGATCTCCGCCTCGGTTTCGGTCACGCCATAGGTGACGCATTCAATCAACCCACCGGGAGTGTAGGGACCATAATTCTCGTGGGTCCAGGGGAGATAGGAGCGCCACCAAAGGTAGCTGAAGTAGCCGGTCAGGCGCTCGACCCGGTAGCCGCTCTCCAGGGCCGCCATGGCCAGGTCGAGGTCGAGGAGCGAGATGTCGGGGTAGCCGATGGCGTGGATCGCCTCCACCATGAGGTCGCCGGGATACCACCAGAGCGCTTCGGCATTGCGCTCCCCCTGTTCCCAGAGCATGTAGATGTCGACCCCGAGTTCGGCGGTCTCCTCCAGAACGCCGTCCTGCTCCATCGCTTCCCAGATGAATGCATCAGGGTCACCGTCGTAGCCATGCCAGTGATAGTCGGCGATGTAGTGCGAGAGCTGCCCCAGGTAGAAGACCAGGGTGCGCTCCTCTTCCGCATCGAGCGGCAGGTCCATATCCTGCAGCATGAGGTCGCGAAAGGCATCCAGATAGGTGCGGGAGTGGGCGGCGTGCCCCACTTCATCACCAAAGCTGAAAAAAACGTCGAGAGCGATGGCGCCGGTGTCATGCGGGCCGGGGTTGCGTTGCAGAAAATCCTGATAGCCGGGAGGATTGGTGGGGTCCACGTAGCCGGCGAGGCGCGCGGCGACGGCGGCGTGGGTGATGGGGCCGCAGGCCCACGCGGCGGGCGCCAGCGCGAGCACGAAGGAACCGCAGAGTGTGGCAAGCAGCAGACGGGGAACAGACATGGGAACCTCGTTGGGCAAGGGGTGGGCCGGGTGCTCTCTCAGCGCCTCGGCTCCGCGGGGGGCGATGGAGAAAGAGTAACAAATGGGGGATCCGGCAACGGCACTGAGGTGGTTGCGATTGACTCCGCCCCACCCATCGCGGACAATTCGTTTTCTATTCCTTGAATCGCTGCCGCCCGGCGCACAGAACCGCGACCGCCTTGCCCTCCGCCGCCCCGCACCCCCTCGATGGGGCGGCCGACTCGCTCTTCCGGCGTCCTTGCAGCCGCGCGGCTTCCAAGAACAACCTCCGGGTCTCTGGCCGCCATGCAGCGGGAGAGACCCGGGCTCACTGCCCGGGATTGACGACGGCGCCCCCAGCGCATGTTCTGGAACCGGTTGGGTCGTGCCGCCGCCGCTCCCGGCAAGCCGGAGTTCCTCCATGACCCGAGTGATCATCATGGGCGCCGCCGGGCGCGATTTCCACAACTTCAACACCCTCTTCCGCGACAACGCTGACTACACAGTGGTGGCTTTCACCGCTACCCAGATCCCCAATATCGACGGTCGCAGCTATCCGCCGGAACTGGCCGGACCGCTCTACCCAAAGGGGATCCCGATCCTGCCGGA
>JALXCG010000753.1 GCA_026991065.1 Gemmatimonadota bacterium
TAGCCTCCGGTACATAGAGCTCTCCCCCCGCCCTCCCTAAAGAGGACTATAGGATATTCGGCTTGGAAAGGGGAGATGTGTCAAATAAAAGAAGGGACCAACAAGAGACAAAAAAATGGCTTTTCAAGTCACGGTCAAGGCACGGTGTGGGGGGGGGCGAACGCTGGAACTGCGCCTGGCTCATGGGAAGGCCCCAACCCCCCTCTTCATGCCGGTAGGAACCCTAGGGGTGGTAAAAGGGCTGAGCTCCCAAGACCTGGAGGCAATAGGTTTTCCCATCATCCTTGCCAACACCTACCACCTGATGCTCCAGCCAGGGCTTGAGGTCGGGCGAGGTGAGCGGGGAGAGGGGGTAGATGTGGGGCGGACAGTGCAACAGATCCATACCAGCCACGCGGTGGATTCTGTAGGGGTGGCGGGGAGCCAGAGCGTCGAAGAGTCGGGTGACGCGAGCGCAGAGATCCTCTACATGCTGGGCGCGAATCTTCGGATGGTCGCGCCCGCGCGGCAACGATTCGGCGGCGGAGGCGGGCGCTGACGCGCGAGAGGAAGAAGGCGTGGAAGCGGGAGCAGAAACGGGATAGAAGAGGGTCACCGGCAGCGGCGGAGCGAGGGGCGGAGAAGCGGGAGAGGCAGAAGCAGCAGGCGGCAGCAGGATGGCGCGTAGCGCCTCGCTCAGGGCAGCGGTTGGCGAAGCAGCGTCGCTGAGCAGAATCGGGGCCGCGCCTGGGTATTCCGGAGTATGGCGGGCAGCAGCCGCGAGTCCGCGCTGGAGCGCCGGTTCCGGCTTGCTCCCCCATAGCGAGAGCAGGGTCGGGCAGCCGGCCGCAAAAGCCCAGGCCAGCGCCCAGCCATCCGCGAGATGCCGGCGCGGCGCCCAGGGGGCAATGACAATCGCCCATTCCGGAGATCCCGGCCAGGAACGCAGCGTGGCAAGAGGCGGTACCCAGAAAGAGAGGGGGCTGGCGCTGGACAGCGGCGGAGTCGGGGTGGCGGCGGCGAAGACAATGTCCACCGCTTCCGGCGCCGGCGCGATCCAGGGGGGCACAGTCCCGGGAGGAAGAAACAGCGCGATGACAGTGCCCGCGGAGGGCCGCGACTGCGAAGAACCGGAAGAGCGGGCCGACGAGGCCGGCGGGCGTCCGGTGGAGGCGGTTGAAGCGGCGCGCGAGCCCCCACAATAGAGTCGGGCGACGCGCTCCAGATCGCTCCTCATGAGCGGCGCGCCGCAACTCGGATCAGAGAGTTGCGCCCTCCGTGATCGTTGTAGATTGCATCTTCGCTCTCGGGATCTTCATACCAGACTCCGTCGGCGAGAAAGCGATACTGGTGAGTGCCGGCCATCAGTTCGACAGAGGTGGTCCAGTAACCGTCGGCATCGCGCTCCATGGGAACGCCGCTGGGATCCCAGTTGTTGAAGGTTCCGACCAGGCGCACATCGTGTGCATCGTCTTTGCGAAAGCGGAAGAGGATGCACTCTCCAACCGGGCGCTGGTTGCGGAGCGCCAGGCGGGCAGCTTCGGCACGCGCCCGCGCGGCGCTTTCGCCGGCAATGGTCTCCGCGGCAAGAGCCTTGAATTCCCGGGCGCCGCGAGCATTGGGAAAGGCGCGGCCGATCGCCTGACCGCGCTCGGCCGCCTCGCAGAAGCGCACGCTGCGCGATATGCAGGCAGCGAAGACCTGCCCCGGGTAGTGCTCCTCAAGGTGCTCCTGCAAACGCCGTCCATGACGGGTGCGGCGATCGCAGCGGGAGCGCAGAATGCGAAATGAGCGGGAGGTCTCGGCGTAGTCCTCAACCAGGCGCAGGGTCTCGACAAAGCGCGTCAGACCATCGCAGGAGAAAACACTGGGGTCCACCGGAACGATCGCTTCGGAGGCGGCGAAGAGAGCATTGAAGGTGAGAATGCCGAGATTCGGCGGACAGTCGATGACGACATAATCGAAGGGGCGGCGAAGATGGGCCAAGAGAAGAGCCAGGCAGCGCTCGCGGCGGCGGCTATTGGCCAAACGCCGCTCCAGAAGGGCCAGGCGCAAACTGCCGGGAATCATCCAGAGCGAATCATCAATCGGAAGAGCCAGATCATCGATGGCGGCGACCCGCGTGCTGTCCTGCATCGCTTCGGCGATCCCGGGGTCGGGCAGATCGCTGCGGTCCAGCCCCAGTCCCAGCATGGCGTGGCCCTGCGGGTCCAGATCGAGAAGCAGCACACGGCGATCGGCTTGGGCCAAACTCCAGGCGAGATTGATCGCGGTCGTGGTCTTGCCGCAGCCACCTTTCTGGTTGGCGATCGCGATGGTCCTCATCGACACCTCCATGGTTGTAGTGTCTCGGAACGCTGCTGCCGGAGAGCGGGATCGGTCAATCTAATTGTGGTGCGAAAAACCGTTGCAAACAAGTCTCAAGGAGACGGGGTGCGGGCGAGAGAGCAGGCCAGGAGTCAGCGACGGCCGCGGCGCCGCTTCTGGCTGCGTTTGCTGCTGCCGGACCGGGGGGCCTCGGGAGAGCGGGCAGCGCGCTTCCTGCTCGGCGGAGCCGCGGGCCGTCGCCACCCCTTGCGGTGGGGACGATAGCCGGCTGTACGCGCGGGTTCCGGCGCGCCGGCAGCAACCCGATTCGCCCCCTGATTGGTCCCGCCCGGTGGCTTCCGCGCATGGCCGGCGGCGGCCAGGCGGCGGGCGACAATCGCCGCGTGCGGCGGCCGCTCCGGAATCAACGCCTGGGCGTGCGCACCGATCAGATCGCCACGGCCGGCCCGCAACAGGATCTTGCGCACTGCAAAGTAGTTCTCGGGCAGGAAGAACTGCATCAGCGCTCGTTGCATCTTGCGTTCGCGCAGGCGCTTGGCAACCGGGACCGGAGTCAGCGAAAAGGGGTCGAGACCGGTGTGATACATAGAGGTCGCGATATCCATCGGGGCCGGAATGAAATCCTGTACCTGCAGGGGACGATAGCCGGTGCGGCGCAGGAAGAGCGCCAGTTCGATCATTGCGTCAAGGTCGGATCCCGGGTGGGAAGAGATAAAATAGGGGATGATCTCCTGCTCTTTGCCGGCCCGGCGGCTCTCTTCGGTGAAGATCGCGGTGAAATGCTCGAATTCGGCCACAGCCGGTTTCTTCATCAGATCGAGCACGCGGTCGCACGCATGTTCCGGGGCGACTTTGGCCCGTCCGCCGGTGTGGTGTCGCGCCAGGGCACGCACGTAGTCGGGATCGAGGACCGCCAGATCCACCCTCACTCCGCTGGCCACCAGCGCCTTCTTGATGCCGGGCGTTTCGCGCACATCCCGCAACAGCTGCTTCACCGGTTCATGGCTGGTGTTCATCAGCTTGCAGATTGTGGGATGAACACACGAGAGGCGGCGGCAAATCGCCTCGACCTCGGGGCGCGTACAGCGCATGTGGTACATGTTGGCGGTCGGCCCGCCGAGATCACTGATCACGCCGGTGAAACCGGGATCCTGCTTCATCCTGGCAATCTCGGCGCGTACCGACTCGGGAGAGCGCGATTGT
>JALXCG010000754.1 GCA_026991065.1 Gemmatimonadota bacterium
GCAACATCGCCGGCAACCAGAGCGATTTCGTCGGCGGCGGGTTGGCCGCGGATGTGGGCTCGGGGCTGCAGTTGGCGCACTGCACCCTGCGCGACAACAGTGCTTCGGACTACGGTGGCGCGGTGTGGATCGCCAACACTTATGGTGGCCCGGCTCCGGCCGGCGGTGACGCGCCGCGGATCGACCATGCGCCTCCCCTCTTTTTCGATTGCCTGATCACCGGCAACCAGGTGGTGGGGCGCGGTGGTGGTTCGGTGGCCCTGCGCGACGGCGGCGATCTGCTGATGGACCGCTGCCGGGTGGTGGAGAACGCCGGTGGGCCGCTGGGCGGCGGCTTCTACATCAACGCCTCCAGCGCTCAGTTGGATCGCACCGAGATCCGCGGCAACAGCGCCGGCCTGGGGGGCGGTCTCTTTGTCGAGGAGTTCGCCGAAGTGGCGCTGACCGCCTGCACGGTAGCGGAGAACAGCGCCGAGACCGGTGCCGGGATGCAGGTGCAGGATGACGCTTCAGTGGCGCTGGAAAACTGCCTCTTCCACGGCAACAGCGGCACGGACGGCGCGGCGATCTATCTCTCCGCCGGGGGCGTGGACGCGATCCAGTGTACGTTCAGCGGCAACCTCGCCGCGGCCGGCGGCGCCGCGGTTGCGGCCGCCTCCGAGGCGGATTGGCTGTCGGCCTACAACTCCATCTTCTGGGGCGATGCGCCGCAGGAGTTCGGCGGTTTCACCGCGGAGTTCTATGCCGACTACTGCGATGTGGCCGGCGGCTGGAGCGGCGCCGGAAACATCGATGCCGACCCCGGCTTCTTTGCCTACGAGAGATATGCTTACCGCTACGATTACTTCCTGAGCGCCGGCTCCCCCTGCATCGACAGTGGCGACCCCGAAGGGCGGGACACGATCTACGATGCCGATTCGCTCTGGCCGGCGGATCTGCCCGATGGGATCGCGGCCGACATGGGCGCTTATGGCGGTACCTCGAACTGGTTCTGGATGCCTCCGTTCTGGCCGTAGGGGAGATGGGGCCGGAGGGCGGGCTGGAGCCGAAGCCGGGGATCGGTTCCGGCACCCGGTTCGGCGGGATCCCGGCGGTCCGGAGCGCGGTCTGCACCGAGGCGGGGAGCGGGGCGGTGGGGAGGGCGGAATGGGTGCATCAAAAAAAAGACAACACTTCTTCAGCAACGGCGGCGATTCGGCGTTAGCCTGAGTGCAATGGTTCTACCAGTTTGGATGATCTCTTACCCTGGAGCCGGCCCGCCACATCATCGACAAAGTGCCGTAACCGCAGGGGTGGTAGGCCCCAGGTTCTGCTGGAGATAGGCATGAAGCAACAGAAATATGCAAGTGCATTTTTGGCGACAGTCACACTCTTGGTGCTGCCGGGGACCCTGCTGGCACAGCCGGCGAGTTATGACATCTATGCTTTACCGACGCTGGGCGGGTCTGGAGCGGAGGGGAAGGCGATCAATGTTCACGCGGGGATCTGTGGTTGGTCGCGCACCGACACGGGTGCTTATCACGGCTTTCTCTGGGACTCCGCGGGCGGCAGTCAGGATCTTGGAACGATTGTGGGGGATGAGAGTTACGCCGAAGATCTGAATGCCGGGGGGCAGGTCGTGGGCGGTGGCAGCGCGAGCGGCGGGCAGCACGCCTTTCTCTGGGAGGATGGGGTGATGAGCGATCTGGGGACGCTCGGCGGTGACAACAGCTATGCCTGGGGGATCAACGACGTCGGAAGTGTGACCGGCGGGTCCGACGGGCCGGATGGATACCGGGCTTTTGTCTGGTCGCCGGGGATGGAGATGAGTGCGCTCGATCCTCTGCCGGGCGGTGATTACGGCGTGGGACGGGCGATCAACCATGCGGGCAGTGTGGCCGGCATCAGCGATGACGGCAGCGGCAACGACCGCGCATTTTTCTATTTCGCGCCGGAGCACGCGCTGACTGATCTGGGTACGTTGGGGGGGATTTCGTCAAAGGCGTACGATCTGAACGATGCTGACGAGGTGGTCGGCGAGGCGGCGGTGGCCGATGGCCATCAACATGCGTTCCACTGGGATGTGGAGCATGGAATGGTGGATCTGGGAACCCTGCCCGGTGAATCCACCAGCAGCGCGCGGGCGATCAATGCGGCGGGGCAGGTGGTCGGCAGCGGGCGTTACCAGGGGCAGACCCTGGCGCTGCTCTGGGAGGATGAGGAGGTTTATCCGCTCCTCGACCTGGTGCTCTATCCGCGCGACTGGACCGAGTTGGAGGTGGCGAACGACATCAACGACAACGGTGAGATCACCGGCTGGGGCTGGTATGACGGCGAGGCGCGCGCCTTCATTATGATCCCGCGCCGGCAGGCGGTGCTGCAGGGGCCCTATCCCGGCGTCGCCGGTGAGATCAACCGCCTGGAGGTGCACAGCGCCTGGCCCCACGGGCTGGTCTATTTCGCTTATGGCCTGAGTGCGGGCAGTTCGCCGATTCCCGGTTGTCCCACCTATGCCGGGATTGCCAATCCGGTGCTGATCGGCATGGCGGTGGCGGACAACTATGGCATGGCGTCGATCGAAGCGCTGGTGCCGGAGGCGGCGCGCGGGCAGACTGTGCTGCTGCAGGCCTGCGACTGGAATTTCTGCACGCCGACCAATCTGGTCGAGACTGAGTTCGAATAGTCCCCGTTATGGATTGCGCGGATCGGTCCCGGCCCGGAGTTCGGCACCGTCGGTGACGCCGTCACCATCGCTGTCGGCGCGGTGCGGGTTGCAGCCGGTGGAGAACTCCAGGCGGTTGCTGAGTCCGTCGTGGTCCGGGTCGAGAGCGGCGTCGGCGGCGAGATCGGGGTCGAGCCCGGCGGCGAGTTCCCAGCGGTTGCTCATGCCGTCGCCGTCGCGATCCGGGACCGCGGTGAGGCGCAGCATCAGCCATTCACCGGCATCGAAGCGCCAGGGGCGGTGGTAGTCGCGGTCGCGGAAGCCGCCAAAGAAGCTCCAGCCGCCGGCGGCGGCGTCGCGCGAGTCGATGGCGTGGATCTCGTAGGTGGTGGCGGGCTCCAGGTCATACTGCGCGGCGTCGATCTGAAAATCGGCCTGGCGGCGATCGCGATTGTAGTTGGTGAAGAAGAGGCCGAGGCGGCCGTCGCCGGCGCGGAATGCTCCGCTCAGCACCGCCGGCTGCAGGAAGGGCTCGTCATACATCACCACATTTTGCATTCCGGCGCCGCTCTCCGGCGGGCGCAGGTATTCGCCGTAGAGCAGGAATTCCGGCACCCGCCGGCGGGCCCGCGCCAGGGATCGCATGTAGCTGTAGTCGGCGTCGCGCCGGGGGTCGCCGAAGCCGCCGTTCCGGGTCGGTCCCGAGTCGTGGTAGGTGCTGAGTAGATTGCCCTGGGTGAACGCCCAGCCCTGGGCGAAGCGGAAGTGATCGCTGGTGATCCGATCGTAGGAGACCATGGTGCCCCCGAGGGTGAGAATGCGATCGTGGATGATCGCCGGCAGGATCGGGGTGGGGATGCCGCCGTC
>JALXCG010000755.1 GCA_026991065.1 Gemmatimonadota bacterium
GATATAGGAAAACCAGACAACCCCGAGAATGATCCAGAAAGGAATCGAAAAAAGCGCCAACCAGAACATGCCCCGAAACAGGCCCAACTGCTCCATCAACCGCTTCTTCTCGACCGCGCGCCGCACCACCACCTCGATCTGCTCGATCTTGAACGGCTTGATGATGTAGTCGTAGGCGCCGAGTTTGATCGCCTGCACCGCGGAGTCGATGGTGGGAAACGCGGTGATCATCAGCACCACCGCGTCCGGCTTGACCAACCGAATCTCACGCAGCAGGGTAAGCCCGTCCATGCGCGGCATCTTCAGATCGGTGATGACCAGATCGATCTCCTGCTGCTTGTAGACGTGCAGCCCCTTTTCGCCATCTTCGGCGGTGAGCACCTCGTGCCCCAGGGAACGCACAGTCTCCGCCAACATCTCGCGGAGTTCATCTTCATCGTCAACGACGAGTACGCGGGCCATTCCTTCCCCTCGACTCTCGGGAGTCTGCATTCGAAGCGCGTCGGCGGTGCCGCCAATCTCGCTCAACTTGTTGCCAAGCAAAGAATAGAGCACCATAAAGTAAGCAGCCTAGCACGCCCTCGCGCGGTCGTCCACCGCCCGCCACGCGCCGATCGAAAAGAATAGAGTAGTCCACATCTATCCTTCTTGGAGAAACTCCTCGTCGCAGCGTGTTACCGGCAAGTTTCGGGTAGATTACCCGGCGCGCGCCGCGGCGCCCTTTCTCCTCGCCGAAGACGCAGTTCCGCCCAGCTACACCGGCTTCGGCTCCTGTCTGGTTGCGGCGGCGGGGCGGGTGGTGAGCGACCGCCGCCGGAGTCGTTCGCCCGATTCAATGCCCCCTTCCGTCCGGCCCGGAGTTTCAAGCGCTTCCTGGGATGCCTTTACCCAGGACTGCGTCATCAGATTGAGCACAATGCCATGGATCTGCTAATCTCCTGTTTCAGAAAAACAATGCTATTTATCTGAAAAACGAATCATTCGAAAATGTCACAAGGTATTGAAAAGAAAATTATTTCACGAATATATGGCCGTGGCAGGGGTTGGGCCTTTACCAAGACCGACTTTGTGACCGAGTTCGGTGAGGTCAATATCCACCAGGCACTCTCCAGCCTGACCAAGGCCGGTAAGATTCGCCGTGTCTGCCGAGGGGTCTACGACTATCCTCGCTATAGTGAGCTACTGGGCCGGCAATTGAGCCCAGATCTCGATCAGGTGGCGCATGCTTTGGCTCGCAAATTCAATTGGCGTATTCAACCGTCCGGCGATGCGGCTCTAAACCTGCTGGGCCTCTCCACCCAGGTTCCGGGGCGTTGGATCTACCTCTCCGATGGTCCCGGCCGCGAGTATGAAATCGGGAAACACTCGCTGGTATTCAAGAAATCTGCTCTGAAGGATGTGGGCTTCAAATACAGGGAGAGTGGCCTGCTGGTACAGGCCCTGAAAGCCCTGGGTCGGGAGCATGTGGACCAAAAAGTAGCCGAGCATATCCGCCAGCAAATTAGGCCCAATGCGTGTGACCGCATCCTTAAGGATACCCGTTCGGTCACCGGCTGGATCTATGAAGCCATCAAACGGATCTGCAAGGAGGCTGGCTGATGGACCGGGTTGCCCAGTTTCCTGCCCGGCAACGTAGCGAGTTGTTTTCGGAAACGGCAACGCAGAAGGCTACCACGCCGGCTCTTGTCGAAAAGGACTTTTGGGTTACCTGGGTGCTGAACCGTCTGTTCCGGAACCCGGATCTCGCGCGGCTGCTCATGTTTAAGGGCGGCACCAGCCTATCGAAGGTCTATCACCTGATTGAACGTTTCTCGGAGGATATCGACCTGGTCCTCGACTGGCGTGTTCTGGGTGGCGAAGACCCAATGGCTGAACGCTCTAAAACCAAACAGGCTCGGTTTAATGTGGCGATCAACGAGCAGGCACAAGAGTTCATTGGCGGGGTACTGTTGAGAATGGTCGAATCTGCACTCGACGGCGTGTGTCGCTGTCGTATAGGCGATGATCCATTCGTGATTGATATCAACTATCCCGCAGCCTTCCCTGATGATTACCTCCGTTCCGAAGTGCGCCTGGAAATCGGCCCACTGGCGTCATGGCTGCCTCATGAAGATCGCAGTATCAGTTGTTATGCCGCAGAAATCTTTCCCGATCTGTTTGGGCAACGAGAATGTGCGGTCAAAGTCATCAAGGCAGAACGCACCTTTTGGGAAAAGGCCACGATTCTGCACCATGAGGCCCATCGCCCCAAAGGGAATGCGCAACCGCCTCGCTATTCGCGCCACTATTACGACCTGGCCAAGATGGCCCAGTCACCGGTCAGGGAAAAAGCTCTGGCCGATCCGGGATTGCTGGCCAGCGTAGTGGCGTTTAAGCAGCGATTCTATCCCCGGGGATGGGCCAGATACGACTTAGCGAAACCCGGTACCTTGGTGTTGCTACCGGAGGGTCATGTGCTGGCATCGGCTCGGTCCGATTATCACGCGATGAAAAACATGATTTTCGGCGAGATGCCGGACTTCGAGAAGATTCTGGCGGTGCTCCGGATGCTGCAGGAAGAAATCAATGCATGACGAGTGATTCGATCATGCAGCCCCGGTAAGCCGGAAAAAGCGTTCGAGCCAGAATTGGTGTCGATGCTGCCGCGACGGGGGGCGCAGTGTAGGCTTGCCCCATGCTGAACATGATTCGCGCCCGACGATTCTGGATTCCGCTGGCACTGGCGGCGCTGCTGCTGCTGGGCCACGCGGCGCTCATCAACCACCTGGTGGACGACGCCTACATCACCTTCCGCTACGCCGCCAACCTGCTGGCCGGCCACGGCCTGGTCTTCAACCCCGGGGAGCGGGTGGAGGGCTACACCAACCTGCTCTGGGTGCTCCTGAGCGTGCCGGGGCTCGCGCTGGGGGTGGAACCGCTGCTCTGGGCGCGGATTCTCGGCATCGGCGCCGGCATCGCCACCCTGGGCACGGCCGCGCTGCTCCACCGCCAGGCGGGGGGACGCTGCCCGGCGCTGCCGATGCTGCTGCTCGCGGCCTCTTCGGCGTTCGCCACCTGGTGCTGGGCGGGGCTGGAGACCTCGCTCTACGCCTTCTGGATCACCACCGCGCTGCTCCTGCGCGCCCGCTGGTCCGCCGCGGTCGTGGAGGTGCCTCCCGGGCCGCCGGGCGCATCCGTGGCAGCGCCGGCGGTGGGCGACGACACAACCGGCGCGGGGAGCGTTCCGGGGGCACCGGCCGGCGCGGCCGGGCGTCTCAGCGCCGCCCTCGGCGTGATCCTGACCCTGGCCTTCATGACCCGCCCCGACGGCGCGCTCTTCGCGGCGCTGCTGCTCACCCCCGCGCGGCTGCCGGATGGCCGCTGGCGCGTGCCGGGCTGGGGCGTGATCTGGGCCGGTCTGGTCGGACTGGCGGTGGAAGGCGGGCGGCTCCTCTATTACGGCGACTGGGTGCCAAACACCTTCCACGCCAAAACCGGCGCGTCGTGGGACGTGCTGCTACGC
>JALXCG010000756.1 GCA_026991065.1 Gemmatimonadota bacterium
CAGCAAGTCGTCGAGCAGCCGGTCTGGCAGCAGCACAACCCCGCGACTGGCCCGGACCGGGCCGGGCCGCAACCCGGCGCTCACCACTTCGATGCCCGCGCGCCGCAGCAGATCGATGATGGTCACCGCTTCCAACTCTTCGCAGCCTTCGGCCAGGGGGATCAAGACTCGGGGCATGGTTCGCCTTTCCTGTGATCTGGTAGGGTGCGCAGGGCGGGCCACGGGTTCCGGCCGGAGTTGTGCAATTGGCTACGGCCCCCACTTTCCGCCGCTGGAATTGCGCTCTAGTATACGAATGTACCTTGGTTGCCTTCAAACCGGAAGGAGACGCAGATGAGATCATCCCGCAAACAGTTTGGAAGCGCGGCGGTCCTGCTGGGCGGCCTGCTGATAATCAGCGGCCACGCCGGCGCCAACCCGGTCTCTCCACTGCACTGCCTGCCACTGGGCACGCCCGAAGGTTGGGAGGTTCCCGCCCAGTGGTCGCAGTGGCAGGTCATCGACATGGAGGGGCAGGCCACACAGTCACAGACCGGCTACAACGACGCCGACCAGAACGGCCTGGTCTCCCAAGGGGACGAACTGAGCCTGACCGGCGTCGGCAGCGGCACCATCGTCGAGCCGGTCAAGCCGGCCTACGAGATCACCCGTGATGCGCTGGACTGGATCCTGATCCCCACCGGTCCCTACAGCGGCGACAATCCGCAAGACGAGACCTGGGAGACGCTCTATCCCACAATGGGCGAAGAGCACGCCATGAGCACCTGGGAAGACGCCAACCACTCCGGCATCTTCGATCCCGGCGACACGGTGATTCTCGATGGCGAGGCGTGGGATGTGAGCCGCATCACGCTCGATGCCGCCGGTTACTTCCCCGGCTCTGCCACCGCAGAGAGCACCTGGGGACAGATCAAGGCTTTCCTTGGACTGCGCCGGTGAGACTGGGGCGGCTGGTGAGCGGGGCCCTGGCGACCTGCGCGCCGGCGGCACTGCTCCTGGTCGCCGGGAGCGGCTGTGGGGAGCCGGCCCCGGGGCGCGACCGGCCCGGCGCGGCGACTGTTGCTCAGACCGCCACGGACGCGGGCGGCAGCGCGACCGGGGCTTCCGCCGCGCTCCCGCTGCTGGCCTTCGACTCCGAGGTGGTGCGGCTTGATGCCCGCGGCGATTCGCTGGAGATCACCGGCACCTACACGCTGCTGCGCCGGCGCGCGGTGGCCGCCGCGCTGTCGATCTTCTACCCCTACCCCGAGGATTCCCGGCTGGGCGGTGCGCGAACCCTCTTCGCCGAGTGGCGGCGCGTTGCCGGCGGCGACAGCGACGCCGGCTGGACACCACTCCCCTATCGCGAAGTAGGGCGTCCACCCGGGGCACTCTGGTCGCTGCCGCCGGGCGCCGCGGACACGCTGCAGGTGCGCACCGCATACCGTCAGGCGCGGTTCTCCACCTATGGGCGCTACATCCTCACCACCACTCGCGCCTGGGGCGCGCCGCTGCGCCGGGCGCGCTTCGAAGTGTTCCTGCCGGCCGCCGCACGGGCGCCCCGCTTCAGCCATCCTTTCGTGCCGGAGGACGGGCATTTCACTTTTTCGGCGCGGGACTTTTTGCCCACCGAGGACCTGTGGGTGGAGTGGCGCCAGAAGTAGAGATTGCCACGCGGGACAGCCGGCGCCCGCAACCGGGACCGATCCGCTACACTCCCCGCATGAGCAAGTTCGCCCGACCGGAGCAGTGGCGACCTCAAGGCGTGCCCGCGGCAACACCCATCCCCCACTCCGGCAGCACCCCCATACTCCCGCCAAAAGCGCTGCTGCCCAAAAGATAGATCGCCGCCGTAATCACCACCACGCCGATCAGGTTGAGATAGATCCCGGTGCGCGCCATCTCCCGGATCGAAACCCGCTCGGTCCCGAAGATGATCGCGTTGGGCGGTGTCGCTACCGGCAACATAAAGGCACACGAAGCGGAAAACGTCGCCGGCACCATCAGAAGCAGCGGGTGCACGCGCAGCGCCAGCGCCAGACCGGCGAGAATCGGCAACGCCATCTGCGTGGTGGCGGTGTTGCTGGTCAGCTCGGTGAGAAAAGTCATCACCAGACAGATCACCGCGACCAGCAGCGGCGCCGGCAGCGCCGAGAGAGCAGCCAGACGCTCCCCCAGCCAGACCGAAAGCCCGGTATCGACAAACCCTTTGGCGAGGGCGAAACCACCGCCGAAAAGAAGCACGATCCCCCACGGCAGCCGGCGCGCCGTCGCCCAGTCCATGATCGCTTCGCCGCGCCGGGCGCGACTGGGGATCAGAAAAAGCGGCAGCGCCAGCGCCATCGCCACCGTCCCATCATCAATCAGCGAACCGTGTGGAAGCAGGGCGGACCAGCCGGGCAGCGTGAACGACTCCAGCGTCAGCCCCTTGCGGGTGAGCCAGAGCAGCGCCATGAGCGAGAAATCGATCAGCACCACCCGCTCCTCGAAACTCATCGGCCCGAGATCCGCCCGTTCCCGGCGCAGCAGCCCATGATCGATCGCCAGCCCGGCATCGCCCAGCCGAAAGAGCAGCGCCAGCGTCACCCAGATCGCCGCCAGCAGCAGCGCGGCCAGCGGCAGCCCGATCACCATCCAGCCGGCGAACGAAATCTCCGGCGCGCCGGGAAAAAGCAGTTCCAGATTGGAGACCAGCAGCGGATTGGGCGGCGTGCCGATCAGCGTGGCCAGGCCGCCGGCGGAAGCGCTGTAAGCGATGCCGAGCAGCAGCGCCGTGGCGTAGGCGCGCACCCGCGCCGGCCGCGCCGCGCCGTCCCTCTCCAGGCGCGCGATCACGGCCATCGCCACCGGCGCCATCATCATGGTGGTGGCGGTGTTGCTGATCCACATCGAAAGAAAAGCGCTGGCCAGCATGAAGCCGAGCACAATCCGCCGCGGACCGCCGCCGATCGTGGTGATGATGGCCAGTGCGATGCGCCGGTGCAACTGCCAGCGCTCCATCGCCAGGGCGACCATGAAGCCACCGGGAAAGAGAAAGATGATCCAGTTGAAGTAGACCGGCGCCACCGCCTTGCCGCTCATGATGCCGAGCAGCGGATAGAGCACAATCGGCAGCAGCGCGGTCACCGCCAGCGGCGCCGCCTCGGTGAGCCACCAGAGCGCCATCCACAACGCCACCGCGGCCATCGGCGTGGCCGCCGGGTGCCCCGGATCGAGGTCGGCGAAGCGCAGCAGAAGCAGAGCGACCAGCGGCCCGGCAAAAAGACCGAGGCGAGAGGCGGAAGCAGCACCGCGGGACATGGGGACAGCTCCTGATTAGAGGGTGCCCCTCATCATACCAAGCGCGCAGCCGCCCGACACCCCGGCCATGCCGAGCCACCCGCCCGCGCACAACCGGAATCAACCCACCATCAGCCGGCCACCAGCCGCTTCCCCAGAAAAAAGATCGCGAGCAGAATGATGACCCCGAGCACCCGCTGCAAAGTGCGCGGCGCAAACCGATAGGCGCCCCAGAAC
>JALXCG010000757.1 GCA_026991065.1 Gemmatimonadota bacterium
AGCTGCTCGACCAGTGGAACCCGGGGGATGTGTTGGTGCAGTCCGTGCACGGGACCGAGCAGTGGGTTGCGGTTGCCAACGCCAGTTACAACGGCGTCGCGGCCTATCTATTGAGCGCCGATGGCGCGGATCGGTTGCTGGAGCGGGCGCGCATCGAAGTTCCGCATGGGTTGGAAGCCTGCCACGATTTGTGGTTCGATCCGCGCGGCTATCTCTATTGCGCCACAGAGAGTTTCGTGACCGGGGCCCAGGTGCGCATCTACGATCTGCGGCATCCCGGGACCGGGATCATTCAGGTCGGGGCATTCGACTATCCCGGTGCCGTCGCCGGCGATCCGGAGAGGGTCGCAATCCGCCAGTTGATGGTTCAGGATGAGGTGCTCTATATGGCCTGGGGCGCGGGCGGTGCGGTGCGGGCGGATCTGCAGGATCCCGCTGCTCCGCGGCAGATCGGCGCACCCTTGATTCATGCCGGGGAGCGCACCGCGGCGGTGTGGCCCACCGCCGACGGAACCCATCTTCTTACCTGCGATGAAAGAGCGGGGGGCGAGGTGCGGGTGTGGGAGGTGGCCGATCCGGGCGAGGAGCAGGAGGTGGCGGCTTTCTCTGTGGCAACGCCGGCGATTCCCCATCGGGTCCGCATCAAGGGTGATCTGGCCTATCTCGCCTACTACGAGGCGGGGACCCGCGTTCTGGACATTGCTCAGCCGGCCGCGCCGGTCGAAGTTGCCTTTGATGAACCGTTTGCGGACCCGCCGAGCGGGCAGTTCGCCGGCATTTGGGGAGTGTGGCCGTTCCAGAATCCGGAGAATGAGCCCGGGAGCCACGAGGAGATCTACCTCTCCGATACTCATGGGCAGCTTTTTGTGGTGGGCCTCGATGGGCCGCGCCGCGCGCGAGTGCGTGGGCACCTGCAGTGGGATGATGGTACCCCGGTCGCCCAGGCCACTTTGCGAGCGCGGGAGAGCGGTCACAGCAGTCGCACCGATCTCGCTGGTGACTATGTCCTGGATACCGGCGCGGCGGAACAGACGATCGACATTGCGGGATTCGCTGCGCGCGACACCTCGATCTTGGTGACTCTGCAGCCGGGGGATGATCTGCGCCGCGATCTGACTCTGGCCGCGTCACCCGACCCGGATGTGGTTGTGGTGGATGCCGATGGCGGGACCGCGCGTGAGGATCCGATCGAGAACTGGTTGACAGAATTGAACTTGGAGTGGCAGACGTGGGATGTTGCCGGCGCCGGTCTGCTGCCTCCGGAGCGCCTGGCGGGATTCAGCGCGCCACCGGTCATCATCTGGAATACCGGTGCGCTGGCGGTGGCGCCCCTGGACGCGGCAGCGCGCGACACGCTTGACCAGCTTCTCAACGCCGGCCATCCGCTGCTTCTCGCCGGAGAGTATATCGGCGACTCGCTCGTTGCAGAGCCGGAGTGGCTGGCTGCGCGTTTCGGCGCGGAACATATTGCGGACCAGGTTAACATGCCCTATCTGCAGGGGCCGGAAGGGGATCCGGTGACCGGCGACATGTTCCTGGCGCTCGATACGAGTGACTCCGAATGGGGGCAGGAATCTCCCGGCCAAGTCGCCGCCACGGCGGGGGCGCTACCGCTGCTCTACTACTCCGGCACCACGTTTGGCGCTGGAGTGCGCCATGCCGGCGCGACCGTCCCCACCGTCTACCTGGAGTTTGGCCTCGAAGGGCTGCAGGAGAGCGGAGGGCTGACAGCGCCGGTCGACTTTCTCGGTGCGGTTCTCTCCTGGCTTGGGGCACCGGTGGAGATCGGCGCGGAGGAGCCGCGGGCGGTCTCGCCGCCGTTGGCAGATTCGGGGTTGCGTGGCGTCTTTCCGAATCCGTTCAATCCGCGCACCACCATTGAATTCGTCATCTCACCGGAGGCTGCGGCGGGGACCGTTGACATGTCGGTGTATAGCATGTCCGGGCAAAAGGTTGCGACGCTCGTTCAGGGCCGATTGTCGAGTGGCCGGCACCGCGTTTCATGGGACGCGCGCGCCGCGAACGGAAAAACTCTCGCCTCGGGGTGCTATTTCTGCCGTTTGGCGACGCGCGCTGGAACAGAAAGACGTACCCTGTTGTTATTGAAGTGAACCGGGCGGTTCCGTGTCGCCCTCTCTCCGCTCGAAACTAACCGTGATGAAGACCAATTTGCCATGCCCAAACACTCCGATCTCCCCCACCTGATCCGCCTGCTCGACGATGATTCTGCTCTGGTGCGCAGCGCGGTGCAGCGCGCTTTGCGCTCCTTTGGGTCCACTTTGGATGATGAGTTGTCCACGCTCTCACCGCCGATTACCCCGGCGCAGCGCGCACTGGTTTTTGAAATCCTGGGGGCGAGAGGCGATTTGACTGATCCGGCTGCCGGGACTGGGGAGGCGGGGCGCCAGGATTTCCAGGTGGGGCAACTCGTGCGTCACGTGCGCTACGGCTATCGCGGAGTGGTGGTCTCGTTCGATCCCGAATGCCGTGCGGATCAGCGCTGGTATCAAGCCAACCGGTATCAACCGGAGCGGGATCAGCCTTGGTACCACGTGTTGGTTCATGAAGGCAACCAGGTGACCTACGCGGCGCAGAGCAGCCTGGAGGCGGAAGTCGATCTCGCGCCGGTCGAGCATCCTTTGGTGCAACTTTTTTTCCGAGGCTTTGAGCACGGGCGATATCTGCGCAACGATCGTCCCTGGCCGCAGACCGCGCTCTAGCACAGTCCATCGCTGCGCGTGCCTCCCGGCGTGAGTCGGAAAGCGCCGGTCGCGACACGGGGTTGCTTCCGACCTGGAGAGATCAATGGGCAAGTTGGTCAATGAGTTCACTTGGTCGCCTTCGCGCGATCGGCTCTACCAAATGTGCGCGCACGCCTACTACCTCCATTACTACGGATCTTGGGGGGGGTGGGACCGGCGGGCGCCCAAGGCAGCGCGCCAGGCGTATCGCCTGAAGCAGATGACCACCCTGCCCATGTTGGCTGGCACGGTGGTACATGCGGTGATTGAGGACGCGATCGGCCAGATTCGCCGAGGCGGTGTAGTCGAACGCGACGCGATGTTGCGCCAGGCCTCGGCGCGCATGAACCGGGCCTGGCGGGAATCGCGGGGCGAAGCTTGGCGCCATTCGAGCCCCAAGAAGGTCACGACTCTGATCGAGCACTACTATGGCGAAAAGCGCGGGGGTCCGGCCGTCGGCGCCGAAGTGATCGCCGAGATTAAA
The DNA here is from genome assembly GCA_026991065.1 of Gemmatimonadota bacterium. GTDB lineage: Bacteria > JALXCG01. The sequence goes on from JALXCG010000757.1 coordinate 3,226, forward strand.
AGCAAGATCCGCACCTGCATCGACCACTACCTCAACAGCGAGATCCATCAGCAACTTCTCGATTCCCGGGGGGCCACGGTTCGCTCGTGTGAGCAACTCTCCGCGTTTCAACTGCATGACACCAAGATCTGGGTCGCAATGGACCTGGTCTGTGCGCCGCCGGACGACGCGGTCACAATCTACGACTGGAAGAGCGGCGAACCGCGCGACGCGGACACCTTCCAGTTGCGTGTCTACGGGCTCTATGCGGCGCATGAATGGGGA
>JALXCG010000758.1 GCA_026991065.1 Gemmatimonadota bacterium
GCGGCGATCAACTCCTCCAGCGCCGCTTCCGCCGACGATGAGCGCGCGCTCTTCGCCAAGGTCGGTCAGTTGCGCCGCCTGGGCTGTCGCGAGTTTGCCCTGCTCTTCGACGACGTGCCGGCGCGGCTCGACCCGGCCGACAGCAAGCGCTTCGGTTCCGCCGGCCGGGCCCACGCCGACCTGAGCAACCGCCTCTCCAGCCATCTGCGGCGCCGGCTCGACGGCGAGCTGCGACTCTTCTGTCCCACGGTCTACTGCTCGCGGCAGGCCGATTTCGATCTGGCCGGCTGCGCCTATCTGCGGGATCTGGCCGCGGAGTTGGAGTCCGCGACGCGGCTGCTCTGGACCGGTCTGGAGGTGATCTCGCTCGAGATCAGCCGCGCCCACCTGGTCGAGGTGAGGCGCCTGCTGCGCCACCGGATCGTTCTCTGGGACAACCTGTTCGCCAATGACTATGATCTGCACCGGGCGTTCATGGGGCCGTTTGCGGGGCGCGACCCGGCCCTGCGCGAAGAGGTGGATGGGATTCTGCTCAATCCCAACTGCGAACTGCCGCTCAATTTCGTGCCGCTGCACTCCTTTGCCGCCTATCTGGGCGAAGCGCAACCGGCCCCGGCGGCGGCGCGCTATGCCGCGGCGACCGCGGCCTGGCAGTCGCGCTTCGGGAGCTGTCTGAACCTGGAGGAGCTGCGTTTCCTGACCGATTGCTTCTATCTGCCGCACCGGCTCGGGCCGGCGGCCGCCGCCCTGCTGGAGGCGCGCGCCGGCGGCGATCGGGCGCGGCTCGAAGCCGCCTGCGCGCGGGCGGAGGCGCTCTACTGGCGACTGGCCACGCTGGAAGACCGCGACCTCTACCATGCGCTGCGCCGCTATGCGTGGGAGATCTGGAACGGTTTGCGCAGCGTGACCGGCGCGCCCACGCCGTCGGCGGAGCGGGCACGCGGGGCTCTTGTGGAGCGATTGTTGCGCCCGGCTACTCCGGAACAGTGACGCGGTACAGGGTTGCCCGACCGCTGATGGTGCAGGCGCCGGCGGCCGCCGGCAGCAGCGCCGCCTGGCCGCGGCGCAGATGCAACGCACGCGGGCCGGGAGCGTCGGCGGCGCCCGGTGCCAGCCGCAGGGTGGCTTCGCCGGCACTGCAGAAGAGCAGTTCGACCCCGGGCGCGCGCTCTTCCGCCAGCGGATCGAAGCGCCAGACGGGGCTGTTGGCGGTGGGCTGCGCGCCGGTCTCAGCGGCCGGCGGCGGAGCTGCGCCGAGATCCAAGCGGTAGAGAGCGAACTCCGCCACCGGACAGGGGTAGCGCCAGAGGGTGCCGGCGGGCTCGCGGCGCGCCACTGCCGGGCGCAGGATCCGCGAGGGCCGGGGCCGGAACCGCAGCACCCGCTGCAGCTCCGCGACATCCACATGCTTGGGGGTCAAACCGCCACGCAGCACATTGTCGGAATTGGCCATCACTTCCACGCCGAGGCCTTCCAGGTAGGCATGCGCCTGGCCCGCCTCCAGGAAGAGGGCCTCGCCGGGAGCGAGCCGGACCAGGTTGAGGATGGCCGGGGCGAGGATCCCGGCGTCGTCGGGATACTCCTGCTGCAGGCGGAGGATCCAGCGGCAGATGTCGGCGGTCGCGGGCGCCGCGGTCGGGGCGGGCCCATGGTCGCCGGCCGGCCCGGCGCCATTGCGCGCTGAATCACTGCCGGTTGCCGCCGGCTCATCGAGAAGCCGCCGCGCCTGGGTGGCGAGGTGAGCGATCAGTTGGCGCCGCTCCCCCCCGCTGGGGTCGGTGCCATCCGCCCGCGGGCGCAGGTCGAGCCAGACCCGCCAGAACTCGCGCAGTTGGGCCTCGGCATTCTCCGCGCCGGAGCGGGCGGCGGAACCGTCCAGCGTCGCCAGGAGCGCGGCTCCGGCGCCGCACCGATCGAGTTGCAGCGTCTTGAGCAGCGCGCGGATCTGCGCCGGCGAGCGCAGCCCTTCCAGTGCCCAGAACGGCGTCAGGGCGCAGATGCACTCCGGCTTGTGGTTGGGATCGCGGTAGTTGCGATTGGGGGCATCGAGCGGGATCCGCAGCCGGTTTTCGCGGGCGAAGCCGGCGCGCGCCTGCTCCAGCGAGGGGTGAGCCTGAATCGAGAGCGGCCGCGCCGCGGCCAACACCTTAAAGAGAAAAGGGAGGTTGGCGCCGAAACGCGCGACCACGCGGCCACCCAGGAGTTGCGCCGGAACCGCTTCGATCCACTCCGGCAGCGTGCCCGCGGGAGTGCCCGGGTCGGCCCCCAGCAGCACCTCGGAAGGCGCCTTCGGATGCGCCCCAACCCACAATTCGGCGTGCGGCGCACCGGGCACCAGCGCCTCTCCCAGCAGCTTCGGAATCTCCGTAAGGGAACCCCACGCATAGGTTTGCACGGGGTTTTTCAAGCGCAGGATGCGACGCGGATCGTGGTTCATGCGGGACTTTCGCGGGCGGTAGTGGAGCGCCGGGGTGGGGACGGGCAGCGCAGCGCCGGGGCGCCGGCGGCGGGATTCTACCCCAGGAGACGGGTTGCCTGCAGCCGCCCGCGCGGAGCCGGGTGACCGCCCCCGCAGCCGCCCGGCATTTAACCGGAATGGCGGCCGCGCTTTGTACATGGATTCGCCACAGTTCGGCGGACGCCTTTTCGATCCGGGCAACCTGCGCGGCATGGTCGCGGCTGCAGCGTGCCGCGCAATCGTGGTGAGAACTCCGCCTCGGATGAGCCGAGAGCGGTTCCGCCGGGAAGCCGGCCCCTTCGGCCAGGACCGGAGTCGGGAGGGTGCCGGTTGCTCCAATGCAATCCGCGCCGGCGGAGCGAGGGAGCGGCGGATGTGCAGCCCGAGAAAAATTACCGACTTGTGAAGGGGGCTCGAAGGGACAATTCACCAGTTATGGCGGTGGGAGTTGGATGCGGCGCGGCGAAGCGTTGACAGGCGGGGGGCATCCCCTATTCTTGGGGTTCACCTTTCAATCCAAATCCCTGATTCGCCGGAGCGCCGGTTGCGAAGAACGGCGCCGGGCCGCGGGGCGTGAACGTGGAGATGACCCGATGAGCGTGGTCCTGAACGGCACGAGCTTGACGATCGAAGATGTGGTGCGGGTGGCGCGGGGGCGCGAAGAGGTGGTGCTGGACGGGGAGGCGCTGGCGCGGATTCAGAGGTGCCGGGGGGTGCTGGAGGAGAAGGTCGCGGCGCGCGAGGTGATGTATGGGGTCAACACCGGGATCGGGGAATTGGCCAATGTCGCGCTGAGCGACGACGAGGTGCAGCAGTTTCAGAAGTATCTCATCTACAACCACGCGGCGGGGATCGGCGAGCCGGTTGCAGAGGAGCAGGTGCGGGCGGCGATGCTCGGGCGGATCAACATGCAGTGCCACGGGCTTTCCGGGTGCCGGCCGGAGATTCCGCTCACTTATGTGGCGCTGCTCAATGCCGGGATCACGCCGGTGGTTTGCCGCAAGGGGAGCGTGGGGGCGTGCGGGGATC
>JALXCG010000759.1:0-312 GCA_026991065.1 Gemmatimonadota bacterium
GTTACAGCAGCCGGAGGGTATACACTCGTCGACGGCCTGCGCATCACTCACTCTCTGGCGGCGATCCGCAAGCGTTTCAGCCGCGCCCGCCAAACCCAACTCTAACAACTGCGGAGAACAACCATGATGACTTCAATGGAAACCACAAATGCGGTCTACCGCATGCGTGACATGCAGCGCCTCGGCAGTGGGCGCTTCTTCTCCGTGATTGGTGCTCATCAAGGCGACGGGGCGACCTTCTCCTGTGCCAACCTGGGGATTGCCGCCGCCAATCTCCTGGATGATGTGTCGGTGGTCATGGTGGACGGCGAT
>JALXCG010000759.1:322-3482 GCA_026991065.1 Gemmatimonadota bacterium
CCCCGGCAGTCGTCGGCGAACCAGTCGGTCCAACCCTTTCCGGAGGCATCGGCCGCGGCCGATGCCTCCGGAAAGGGTTGGACCGACTGGTTCGCCGACGACTGCCGGGGCTCGCTGCTGGATTTTGTGCGGCCCTGGCCGGGTTCCCCTTCGCTCTCTCTGCTCCCGGTTGGCGGCGCCCAACCTTTCAACACCAGCATCGCCTCCAGATGGCAAAAGATCGCGGACGGCCTTGGGAATGAGCATCAGTTGGTGCTGGTTGACTGCCCGCCATTCTTTGCCGGCAGCGACGGGCAGGCAATCTGCCGCGAGGTGGATGGGGTGTTTGTGGTGCTGGCCGCGGAAGTAACGCGACGGGCCATTGCGGCAACCATGCTGGACGCTTTTCGCGCCAACGACTGCAATGTGATCGGGGCGATTCTGAATCGACGCCGCTATCACATTCCCGACTGGTTCTACCGGCGGATCTTCTAGCCGATGCCTTCCCCGCGCTTCCTCCGATGATTGCAACACCGTGACCCGGTTCCGCTCCATTCTCTCCAACACCGGAATACAGATCGCCGGAAAGGGAGTGACTTTTGCCGTATCGATCGTGCTGCTCAAGCTGCTCGCTACCGGCCTGGGCGTCGACGGGTATGGACAGTACGTTGCCATACTGGAGTTTCTAGCGGTCTTCGCCGCCATCGCCGAGTTTGGTCTCTACACCATTGCGGTACGCGAGATCGCGGCGGGGGGACCGGAACAGCTACCGGCAACGGTTGGCTCCTTCCTGGGGCTGCGCCTGGTCATGGCGATGGTCTGCACGCTGGCCGCCGGGGCGGCGGTCCTCATGGTGCCGCAATACCGCGGCACCCCCATTGTTACGGGTGTGTGGATCGGCACCTCGATGATCGCCCTGCGCATGCTCACCGGGCCGATGCAGGCCGTCTTGCAGGTGCGCTACCGGATGCTCTCGGCGACCATTGCGGAAGTTTGCGGGCGGCTGGCCAAGCTTGCCTGGGTTGTTGCCGGTTTAGTACTTGCGGGAAGCCTGGTCCTGCAGAGCGGCGGGATGCGTTTTTCGGATACCGCACTCTCGCGCGGCTGGCTCTATTGGCTGGTGGCCGGCTCTTCGGTAGGAGCCGCGTTCCAACTCCTGCTGGTCTATGCCGCGGTAAGAGCGGATGTGCGACCGCGGATCCGTTTCGACGCCGCGGCGTGGTGGCCGCTGCTCAAGCGCTGTCTGCCCTATGGGCTCTCGGTGATTCTCTCCAGCCTCTACTTCCGCATCGATGTGTTGCTGCTCTCGATCTTGTCGGATCCCGCCGAACTTGGGGTCTACGCGGTCGCAATGCGCATCATTGACAACGCCGGCATGGTCCCGGTTCTCTTCGTGAATACCCTCTTGCCGGCCTTGAGCATGGAGATCAGTCGCAACAATCGGTCCGCGGCGCGCACCCTCTTGACCAAGAGCTGGCTTCTGCTACTGGCGGCGGCAATCGCCGTCATTGCGCTTGTTGTGGTCCTCGCCGAGCCGCTCACACTCTTGCTTGCTTCCAGCGACTATCTATCCGGCGGGGCCCGCGAATATGGCACCGACGTCGCCATTCGGCTGTCGATCGGGGCCATCGCCTTCACCTTCCTGAATCGCCTCTTCGTGCTTTCATCGGTTGCCCTGCACAGCGAGACCCGGGTTCTGTGGGTGAACGCCATCGGCGTACTCGTCAATCTGGTGACGAATCTGATCTTCATTCCAACCTATGGGATGCGGGCAGCGGCCCTGACCACAGTCGCCTCCGCCGGGCTGGTTCTCCTGCTCAACTTTCGCTTCGTCCTCACCAGTCTGAAGTTTCACCCTCCCCTGCTCGGATCTTTGCAGATTCTGCTTTGTGGGGCCGCGGCAGCCGCCACGGCCGCGGCGCTGAACCACTGGCTGTCCGCTGCCTCGCCGGTCGTGTCTCTGCTGCTTGCGGGGGGGGGAGGCGCGGTTGTTGCCGCCTTTCCGATGCTGTGGGTGGTTCGGCACGCGAGTTCCCAGGTGTCGGATGCCTGACTGCTGAAAAGAGCAGACTCCGCCTGCGAGAATTCTAAACAATGCTCGCATGGCGTTGAAAAAGAGAACGGAGAGTGCCGATGGAGAAGGGACATCGCTCGATAATCGTTCGGACTGCAGAGGAGAGCTGCGATTACCGGAAATCACAGCGGGAGGAGGCCAGCACAGGTGCCGGAGTCTGTCCATGTCCGAAGTGCGTCTCTCCTCTGGGTTTAGTTGGCTGCTTACCTCTTTTCTCGCGACCCTGGCGCTGCCGCAGTTCGCGACCGCGCAAGACAGCTCGACTCTGAGCAGTGCGGAACTTTACGCCACCTTCAGTTCCATCGGCATACGCGCCTCGGTGAGCGGTGATCTCGATGGCGATGCGATCGTGACGGCCACTTGGCGGCCCCTGGGGCAAGGGGAAGTCTACCCCGCCCACGACCTGCTGCCGCTGCCCGGCGGGGCCTGGGCGGGCAGCATCTTCTTCCTCGATCCGGCCACCGAATATGAAGTGGTCGTGACCCTCGAAGATCCGGACAATCAAGCCGTTCAGCAGGCCGTGCGGGTCACGCGCACCCGCACCGACGTCCTGCCGGGATCGGGCTATGGACGCATCATCCACGTCGATCAAGTGCACGGACGTGATGAAAACTCCGGTGACGAAGGAGAGCCGGTGGCAACCATCGGCGCGGGTCTGCTTGAAGCGGAACCGGGCGACACGGTCCTGGTTCACGCCGGCACCTACCGTGAGACTGTGAAGCCGGAGCGCTCCGGCACCGCCGCCGCGCCCATCCACATTCTGGCCGACGACACCGCGGGGCCGGTTGTGGTCTCCGGCGCGGACCCGCAGATTGAGGCGGAGGCGCGGTGGAACGAGCTGCACGACGGGATCTTCTGGACCCCATTCGATGGGACCTGCGAGTACCTGGCCGCCGATCAGGCACGAATCTATGACTACGACAGTCTGGACTCCCTGGAAGCGGAACAGGCCGGAATCTCCGGAGGGTTCTTTGTTTCGAAAGACGAGGCGCGTCTCTACCTGCGACTTCCTGATCGCGGCAACCCCGCGAACAGCGTGATTCACTGCGCCACTCTGGATCGGGCCTTCGTGCTGAACGAGGTCGAGAACATCGTGATCGAAGGGTT
>JALXCG010000760.1 GCA_026991065.1 Gemmatimonadota bacterium
CGCCCAGAAGGAGCGGTGGGAATGCCCCGGTGGATTCGATCGCGTCAGCAATGCTCTTGCCCTGCTCGATCGCCTGATAGGCGTGCCCGAGTTGTGTCTCCAGGTACCTGTTGCCGAGAACGTCGTCCGTTAGAATGTTGAAGATTGCCTTCATGTTCATTCCTGACTCGTACATGGTCGAGAAATTTCGAGTCATGCGGGTCAGTGCGATGTTCATGGCGACATTTCCGGCGACGGGAGTGCGCAACAAAACCTTGTGCAACAAGATCTGCCCACGTTCAGTTCGCAGTGCTGCGAGAATCCCGACCGGAATCGCGATGACCAACCCCAGCAGCCCACCCCAGTGGCCGCGAAGAAACGCGCTAACTGCCATGACGGCGCGGGTCAAGGCCGGAAGTTCAACATCCATCTCGACCAGCACTTTTGCCATTTGCGGCAGGACATAGCCGACCCACACCCCGATCACACCGGTGATGGCGACCAGAATGAACGCCGGATAGATCGTTGCGCGCTTGACCAGTCCACGGATCTCATCCTTCCACTCCAGGAACTCCGCGATACTGCGCAGGCTCGCCGGCAGAACACCCGACTGCTCTCCCATCTTCACCACGCTGAGTTCAAACTTCTGAAATGTCGCGGGAAAACGCCGCAGCGCCTCAAAAAGCGTGCTGCCTCCTTCGATGGTCACTTTGATCTCGCGGATCATCTTCCTGAGCGGCGCGGACGGCAGCACTTTGGCGTTTTCATCCAGAGCTGCAAGAATCGGTAGGCCCAAGTCCAGAGTCTGAGCGAGCCGATGATAGAATTCGATCAGCGCGCGACTGCCGATTCGAGGCGGCCCCAGAACTGCCTGCGCCCACCCTCCCTCGCGAAGTTTCTTCACCTGCACCAGCGTGAGACCATTCTCGGAAAGTCGCGCCTCTACATCAGCCGGATTGAACGCAAAAACCGACCCGCGACATATTTTCCCCATTCCATCAACGGCCTTGTAGGCAAAACTAGGCATGCGCAACCACCCGATAAACCTCTTCCATTGAAGTAACGCCGCGGCGGACTTTCTTCAATGCCTGCTGAAAGAGCAGGCTTGATCCAGCCGACACCATCGCCTCTTCGATCTTGCTGCGCAACGCACTGGTAACGATCAACTCCTCGACCACCTTGTCGATGACCATGATCTCGTAGATTCCAGTGCGTCCCCGATAGCCGGAGTTGTGGCAGTTTTTGCAGCCATTGGCTTGCGCAACCTTTTCCGGCGGATCTATCGAGTAACGGGCAAAGAGTTGGATCTCCGCATTGGTTACTTCGCGCTCGCCGGCGCAGTGCGCGCAGACTCTGCGCAGCAATCGTTGCGCAACAACCATGGTGAGCGCCGAAGCAAGCATGGTGGGACTCACGCCAAGATCCAGCAGTCGGCTCACGGCTGAAGCCGCATCGTTGGTGTGCAGAGTCGACAACACCAGGTGCCCGGTGATCGAAGCCCGCAACGCCAATTCAGCGGTCTCCTGGTCACGGATTTCGCCCACCAGTATCACGTCGGGATCCTGACGCATGGCGGCCCGAATGGCGTTGCCGAAGTTCAGCCCCGCTTTCGGCGCGACCGCGCTTTGACGCAGTGTCGGAATCTCGAACTCGATCGGGTCCTCGATGGTCATCACACTCACACTCGGGTTGTTCACATCCATCAAGGCCGAATACAGTGTCGTGGTCTTTCCGGAACCGGTCGGACCGGTCGTCAGGATCAAGCCATAGGGGCGATGAATCGTCTTCATGAACAGGTTGAATTCGCGTTCCTCGAACCCCAGATTTTTCAAGTCGCCGACCACGCTGCTGTAGACCAACAGACGCAGCACGATCGTCTCGCCCAGGTGAGTGGGAAAAGTGGAAACACGCAGCTCAAAGGAGCCGACGCTGCCCTTGTAACTGATGCGTCCATCGTGGGGAATGTTGGGATTGGAGATGTCGATCTCCGCCATCACCTTGAGCCGCGAAGTCAGAGCCTGGAAGAACCGAATCGGAAAGAGATACTGCTGATAGAGCACCCCATCGATGCGATAGAACACACGAACCAGATAGTGATCCGGAACAATATGAATGTCGCTGGCTTGCAGCAGATATCCCTTCTCGATCAGCAGATTGGCCAAACGAACGATCTGGTTTTCACCAACCGCGACCCCGCTGCCGCCTACCTGCGTGATGCTCTCCACGTCGGAGTCGATGGTCGCCGCGGTCTTGTAGTAGAGATCGATGGCATTCAGAACCCACTCCTTGGGGGCGACATACATGGCAACCTTGGCGCCGGTCAGACGCGCCAGTTTGTCGCGGGCAAGCACATCGAAAGGGTTGGCCGTGGCGGCGTGCAGTACGCCGTCCTTCAAGGAGAAAGGAAAGATCTCGTAGCGGCTGACAAATTCATGGGGAACCTTTGAGATCAGATCGAAATCGACCTCTACCGCATCGGTATCGAGTATCTGAGCACCCGATTGGACCGCGATTACGCTCTGCAGATCTTCGTCGGTGACCCAATCCAGGCGCTGCAGCACCTCACCCAGCAGTGCCCCGGTCTTCTTGGCCTCCTGGGCGGCCATCTCCAACTGATCGCGCGAGATGAATCCCATCTCCACCAGGATGTCGCCCAGGCGGCGGCGTTTCTGTGTCGGCATCGGCAGTCGCTCGCGGTTGAGTCCAGCACGGCGCACGCGCGCCACGTGCGCACGCACTCCTCCTATATAGGAACGACCGACTAACCGATTTCTGAAACACTCGACGCCGGAGCCATCGCCGCTGCCGCCATCGCCACCGCGGCGGAGAGCCGAGCGGCGAATCCCGGGCCGAAATAGACCTCCGCGGACTCGCCACGCCGTGCAAGCACTGCGGGGGCCGATTCGGCATATCCGACATAACCACCCACCAGCCCAACCACGATCGGCCTCGCCTCGGGAATGCAGGCACGCACGTTGGCCGCCATGGTCGCGGCAACCGCCCGCACCGGCTCCCCGGGGATGCCCACCAAGACCAGATCGCCCAAACGCAACGCGGCAACCCGCTGCGGATCCCTGGTAAAGGGAAAAAGGGCATTGGCCACTGGTGTTCTCCAGAGCGGCGCGACAATGCCGGTTGCATCCGCCCGTGGAGCGGGCATCACCACTTCCGCGCCGGCCCACTCCGCCATGTCGAGGTGCCGCCAGGGCAGATGAACCACCAGGTCACCGACGGCGGCACCATAGGCACGCATCTCGCCAACTCCCCAGTCCCCGGCAACCGCCGCGCCGGCCAGCGAATCGGGCAGGAGTGGCTTCAGATCTCCCGATGGTCCCTGCACCACCAACCACTCTCCGCCGCATCTCTCTTCCAGGCGCCGCCGGCATTCCCCGGGCCACTCCCCTGAAAGAAGCCGCGAGCGGTGACTGAGAATGGTGGGGTGGGCGGCGTGAACCACCATCCCCCCCAGGACCCGCTCCTTGCCGGCGGCGCCTGGAAG
>JALXCG010000761.1 GCA_026991065.1 Gemmatimonadota bacterium
GCGCTCACTTCGTACCAGGGCGGTCACATGGAATTCTTCCGCTATGCCCGCGATCTTCTGGATGAGCGTGGCGCGCGGCAGATCCGCATTTTCGGCGGTGGTGGCGGGGTGATTGTGCCGGAGGAGATCGAAGCTCTGCACGCCTATGGAATCGATCGCATCTTCAGCCCGGAGGATGGACGTCGCATGGGGCTGGTCGGGATGATCGACTTCGTTCTGCGCGCCTGCGATTTCGACCCGCTGATCGGGCCCCGGGCGATCACCAACGGCGAGGTCGGGGAGCCCCCGGATGCCGACACTCTGCTGAACGATCTGGGCAGTGCGCGCGGGGTTGCCCGGGCTCTGACTCTGGCGGAGCGTTGTGCCGGCCGGGATGACGAGGCCGCACTGGAGTGGCATCGGGCGTTGGCGGCGCGGTCCGTAAACCACGGCGGGGTGGTGATCGGCATTACCGGGACCGGCGGTGCCGGCAAGTCGACCGTGACGGATGAGTTGATTCGCCGTTTCTTGCTCGACTTTCCGCAGAAGCGGGTTGCGGTGTTGGCGGTCGACCCCACCCGCAAGCGCACCGGCGGGGCGTTGCTGGGCGATCGCATCCGGATGAACTCGGTCGCTTCCTTTGATCCTCGCGGTAGCAGCCGAACCTTTTTCCGCAGCATGGCGACGCGAGCCTCGAACCGGGCCACCAGCGAAGCGCTGCACGATGCAGTGCAGGTGGCCCGCCTGGCGGGCTACGACCTGATCATTGTCGAGACCGCGGGGATCGGGCAGAGCAACAGCGAGATTGTCGACCTGGTGGATCTGACGGTTTACGTGATGACCTCCGAGTATGGCGCCGCGACTCAGTTGGAAAAGATCGACATGCTCGATCTGGCCGATATGGTGGTGATCAATAAGTATGAGAAGCGCGGTGGCGAGGATGCGCTGCGCGATGTGCGCAAACAGATGCAGCGCAACCGCGACATGCAGATCAGCGCCGACGAGGTGCCGGTCTATCCCACCATCGCCAGCCAGTTCGATGATCCCGGCACGCGTCACTTCTACGCCGAACTGATCGCCGCGATCGCGAGTCGCTGTGGAGTGGATTGGCGCACCCGCTTTGCGGCGCCGGCGGTGGATCCGCGGCAGTCCGAGGTGATCCCGGCGGAGCGCGAGCGCTACCTGGCGGAGATCGCCGACACCGCGGTCCGCTACCGCGAATGGGTGGAGCGTCAGGCGGCAGCGGTGCGGCGCGCCGACCGGTTGCGCGCAGTGTTGGCCGAGTTCGCACCGGATGCGACGGAGGCGATCGCCCTGCGGCAGCGACTGGAAGAAGCCGAGGCGGCGGTGGAGCCGCGCGCCAGGGAGGCGCTGGAGGAGTGGGAGAGTCTCCGCGATGCCTACTCGGGCGAGACGCTGACCTCACATCTGGGTGGTCGCGAGATTACCACCGAGTTGCGTCGCACTACGCTGGCGGGGCTCAAGATTCCGCGCGTGGCGCTGCCCCGCTTCAGCGACCGCGGCGATCTGTTGCGCTGGCTGCTGCTGGAGAATGTTCCGGGGAGTTTTCCCTATACCGCGGGAGTTTTTCCCTTCAAGCGCGAGGATGAGGACCCGACCCGGATGTTTGCCGGCGAAGGGCCGCCGGAGCGCACCAATCGCCGCTTTCACTATCTCTCTGAAGGGCGCCCCGCCGTGCGCCTTTCGACCGCGTTCGATTCGGTCACCCTGTATGGACGGGATCCCGATGAGCGGCCCGACATCTACGGCAAAATCGGCAACTCCGGCGTCTCCATCTGCAGTGTGGATGATGCCAAGAAGCTCTACAGCGGCTTCGATCTGAGCGCACCCAACACGTCGGTTTCGATGACCATCAACGGGCCGGCGCCGACCATGCTGGCGTTTTTCTTCAATGCCGCGATCGATCAGCGGGTGGAGCGCTATCTGGCCGAAGCGGGACGCCTGGACGAGGTGCGGGCGGCCATCGCCGCGCAATGGCGGGAGCGCGGGCTGGAGCCGCCGCGCTACAGCGGCGAGGACGCACCGACCGGAGATCGCGCGCTCGGCCTGGCGCTGTTGGGATCGAGCGGTGACCAGTGGGTAGAGGGCGAAGTCTATGAGCGGCTGACCGATGAGACCCTGCGCACCATCCGCGGCACGGTGCAGGCCGACATTCTGAAAGAGGACCAGGCGCAGAACACCTGCATCTTCTCCATCGACTTCGCTCTGAAGATGATGGGCGATATTCAGGAGGAGCTGATCCGGCGCCGTTCGCGCTACTACTACTCGGTATCGGTCTCCGGCTATCACATTGCCGAGGCGGGCGCCAATCCGATCACGCAGGTTGCGTTCACCCTCGCCAACGGCTTCACCTATGTGGAGTACTACCTGGCGCGGGGCATGAAGATCGACGATTTCGCGCCGAGCCTCTCCTTCTTCTTCTCCAACGGCCTTGATGCTGAATACGCGGTGATTGGGCGGGTGGCGCGCCGAATCTGGTCGGTGGCGCTGCGCGAGCGCTATGGCGCTTCGCCCCGGTCGCAGAAGCTGAAGTACCACATCCAGACCTCGGGGCGCTCGCTGCACGCCCAGGAAATCGACTTCAACGACATCCGTACCACCCTGCAGGCGGTCTACGCCTATTACGACAACTGCAACTCGCTGCACACCAACGCCTACGATGAAGCGATCACGACCCCGACCGCGGCATCGGTGCGGCGCGCACTGGCGATCCAGTTGATCAGCCAAAAAGAGCTGGGGATGGCCAAGAACGAGAATCCGCTGCAGGGGGCGTTCATCGTTGAGGAGTTGACCCGCCTGGTGGAGGACGCGGTACTGGAGGAGTTCCGCCGCATCAGTCGCCGCGGCGGAGTGTTGGGCGCGATGGAGACGCAGTATCAGCGCGGCAAGATCCAGGAGGAGTCGCTCCACTACGAGACCCTGAAAAACTCCGGCGAACTGCCGATCATCGGCGTCAATACGTTTGTCCGCGAGGGGAGCGAGGTGGAGACCCCGGCCGATCTGGCCCGCTCCACCGAGGAGGAGAAGCAGGCGCAGTTGGACAATCTGCGCGCCTTCCAGGCCTTTCACGCGGAGGAGGCACGGGCGGCGCTGGCCCGTTTGCACCAGGCGGCGAGCGGTGGCGAGAACATTTTCCGTGAGCTGATGAAGACGGCGAAGGTGGCCTCGCTGGGGCAGATCTCGGCGGAGCTGTTTACTGTGGGCGGGCAGTACCGGCGGGCGATGTAGCCGCCCGCACGGGTGCTGGACAAGCAAGAAAGCGGGACGCGATGAGTGCGGAGACACCGATTCGAGTACTGGTGGCGAAACCGGGGCTGGATGGCCATGACCGCGGTGCGAAGATCGTCGCCCGGGCGCTGCGCGACGCCGGCATGGAGGTGATCTACACCGGCCTGCACCAGACACCGGAGATGATTGTGGCGGCCGCGGTGCAGGAGGATGTGCAGGCGATCGGGCTCTCTGTTCTCTCCGGCGCC
>JALXCG010000762.1 GCA_026991065.1 Gemmatimonadota bacterium
TGATAGCAAAGGTGAAATCGTCAAGAGCTATCAGGGCTTCTATCCCGGGATGGAGAAGGAACTTGCCGCGGCGGTGACCGAATTGCTGCCAGCGAAAAAACACTAACTCAAGAGCAGTTCCAGCTCTTCTTGGCCCAGTTGCGCGGCGAGTCCGGTGTCACCTCCGAGGACCGCCGCCGCCAGGTCGCGCTTGCGCTCCTGCAACTGGCGGATGCGCGACTCAACCGTGCCATCCGCGACCAGGCGATAGGCAACCACGGGCCGTGACTGGCCGATGCGATGAGCGCGATCGGTTGCCTGGTCCTCGACCGCCGGGTTCCACCAGGGATCGAGATGGAACACGTAATCGGCGCGTGTAAGGTTGAGCCCGGTTCCGCCTGCCTTGAGGCTGATGAGGAAGAGCGGCGGACCCGACTCACTCTGGAAACGCCGCACCAGTTCGGCCCGTTTCTGTGTCGGCGTGGAGCCGTCAAGGCGCACCCACTCCAGCCCCAGTTCGCCGAGCATCTCTTCGATGTGATCGAGAAAACGGGTGAACTGACTGAATATCAGCGCGGCGTGCCCCTCCGCCACCAATTCCGGCAGCATCCCCTTCAAGACCTCGAGCTTGGCCGAGCCGCGCAAGGTCGAAGGAACTTCCTCGCCCAGCAAGCGTGGGTCGCAGGCGATCTGGCGCAGTCGGGTCAGCGCCGCGAGCACATGAATGGTCGAACGGCCCATGCCGTCCTTCTTGACCCGTTGCAGGAGATCGCCGCGGACTGTGCGCAGAACTTCGCGATAGAGCCGGGACTGCCCCGGTAGCAGCTCGATCGGTAGTTCAACCTCGGTGCGGGATGGCAGCTCAGCCACCACCTCCGCCTTGAGACGGCGAACCAAATAGGGGCGAATCCGTCGATGCAAGCGCGCCGTGGCTTCCGCCCCCGCTTCGCCCCCACCGCTGATCGGAGATTCGAAGTTGGCGTCGAACTCGCCCTCCGAACCGAGCAGCCCCGGCTGCACCAGGTCATAGAGCGCGTACAGTTCCCGCAACCGATTCTCCACCGGTGTGCCGGAGAGTGCAAATCGTGCCTCCGCCCGCAACGCGCGAGCAGCCGTCGCCGAACGGGTGGCCAGATTCTTGAGGAACTGAGCCTCGTCGAAAATAACCGTGCGCCAGTTGACCGCCGACAGTTGCGCGGTATCGCGCCGAAGCAGTGCGTAGCTGGACACCACCAGGTCATAACTGTCGAGGTCGGGCTCTCCCTGCCAGCGGCGTGGCCCGGTCAGCACCAGGACGCGCAGATCGGGCGTGAAGCGGCCGGCCTCCTCGGCCCAACCGAGCACCACCGAGGAGGGCGCGATCACCAGGTTGGGCGCGGCCCCGCGCTCCTCCCGCAAGTATTGGAGCAGCGCAAGAGCCTGAAGGGTTTTCCCCAGCCCCATGTCATCCGCCAGGATGCCGCCGAGGCGGTGGGTGGCGAGGAACGCCAACCAGCGGAAACCATCCTCCTGGTACTCTCTCAAAGTGGCCCGCAGACCTTTTGGAAGCGGCGTCTTCGGCAAGGCGTCCGCGGCCCTCGCCCCGCTTCCATCGATGCCTGTTCCGCTGCCGGCCAGACCGGCCGCCAGACTGCGCAGCTCGGGATCCTCAACTCGCACTCCGGCACCCTCGCGGCCCGCTTCATGGAGCATCCCCAGGGTCGACCGCCGCGCCCGGAACTGCATCCCGTCGGTCGCTTCCGCGCCAACGCTTTCGAGCAGCCCATGCAGTTGTCGCAGTGCCGCGGCCGGGATCCTTGCCCGGCGTCCGTCCGGAGTCGGCAGATACTCTTTGCCGGTCGCCAGCAGTTGCAGCATCAGAGCGGGGTCGATCGGGGTCTCGCCGATGCTCGCTTCCAGCTTCATCTCGAACCAGCCGCCGGCGCCGGCTCCGCCGCCCCCGCGGATCCCGCCCGCGCCGCCAAAGCCGCTTCCGCCCGCGCCATGCACTGAGTCGCCTCCGGCGACAGCGGGCAGCACCCGCAGATTTACCTCGACCGGCTCGGTGGCGGGTTCAAAGCCGGCCAGCGCGGCGGGATTTCGGATCTGCCATTTGTGCCACGTCTCGCCGTTCGCGATCGCCGTTGCCATCGCCACTGCCACGCTTTCCGGGCAGCGCGCGTGGTCGGTTGCCCCGCGCATCAGGCCGGCCGCGACCAGTTCGACCACATGGTCCAGTTCAAAAGCGTTGTTCCGCGGAAACCACTCGATGTAGCCGCTGCGGCGGCGTCGGCCAAAACGGGTGGGCATCTGCTCCAGAAAGCGTTGCCGGTCATCGGCACTGGGGTGTGGCGCGACCCCGCTGGAAACCACATAGCGCGCGGCGAAAGCCAAAATCTCCGGCGCTGGAGTCACTTGCGTGCCCGCGTAGTCGAAACGCAGGATCGCCATCACTTGCTCACCGCGTCGCTCCAACTGCAACACTGCCGCCACCCGCGCCGCATCAGCCGTGTTCGCAGCGAGTCGGTGGGGTCCGGTCCGCGGTGTCCAGAGTTCAACCCCCGGAGGCAGCGGGCGCCCGCCGTTGCCTTGCAGGCGCCGGATCACCTCTTCAGTTGGGAACTCGCGCCCGTTCGCCGGGATCTCGCGCGCCAGAGCAACCGTCGCCGGAGCGACTTCACCGACATGGTTCCCGGCCAGGAGAACGCCACCTTGGGCGTTGCTGAACGCCAGCACCGGCAACTCTTTGCCTCCGCGCGCCGCCACATTCAGCTCCGGCACCAGCCAAAGTGTCCGCAGCGTCACTCGGTTGCCGCGCCCCGCCTCGATCCGCAACTGCAAGCGCGGTGGCGTATCGGTGGCGACCAGGCGATCGGTCAAGAGGCCCCGCGCATCGGGCGCCGCGAGCAGGAGGCGCAGCAGCTCGGGCGCGCGTTCGCCCTCAATGATCACCAGCGGCCCGCCCGCCGAGCGCCGCCCATAGCGCGCCAAGAGGTGAAGAACGGCTGCGTCCTCCGGGAGAAAAGGCACCTGCCCATGCTGGCCGGAACGGCGGTAGCGGAATTGCGCTCGCGGATCGCCGATGGCGGCCAGACGCGCAGCCTGCAGCAACCCGCCGACATCGCCGATGCGCGCTCCCTTGTGCTCCTGGATCTCCACCCCCAACTCGCGGCCGTGGTAACGCAGCAGAAAACGCAACGCGGCGGGCTTGCCACCCGGCCTGATTCCCCGCGCTGCCTTGCCGCCGGTGCCGCTCCGCGGGGCGCCGCCGCTTTCTCCAATCCGGGCGGCGCTGCCGCTCCCGCTCCCACCACCGCTGCCACTCCCGCCGCCGACTTCACCACTGCCCGCCCGCGCCGCCGCCGCCTCCAGGCCCGCGACCCGCGCCATGGCGATGCTGTGGGCACACCAGGCGCCCTGCTTGCCCTTGTCGCAGGTGCACCCGGGACGCGGCATCGTGCCATGCATCGCGACCCACGCCGAGACCCCCCCCGCGCCGCGCGCCACCACCTCGCCGC
>JALXCG010000763.1 GCA_026991065.1 Gemmatimonadota bacterium
CCCCCTCTTCCGCTTCCTCCCACAGACACAAACCCGCCGCCGCCCGGAGAACTTGGTCCCGCTGCTCCAGCAAAATCCCCGAGGTGGCAATCCACCCCCCCGGGCGCAGCAAGGGCGCCACCTGAGGCAGTGCCGGACACACAACATCCGCGGTGATATTGAGAAAGACGCCGTCGTAGCCCGCCCCCGGCGCGGGCGGCGGATGCCCAACCCAGCGCACGCCGGAGAGCAGCCCGTTGCGCGCGATCTCGCGCAAAGCCACCTCGCGGGCGGTCGGATCGATATCGTAGAGATCCACCCGCGACGCCCCTTTGAGCAGAGCAGCCATCGCCAGGACCCCGGTCCCACAGCCCAGATCGTAGTAGTGCCCCCCGGCAATCACCCGCCGAGCCAGAAACCCGGCGACCAGGCGGGTCGACTCGTGGTGGCCGGTGCCAAAGGCCATGCCCGGCTCCAGGCAGATCGACAACCCGGCAGCCGGCGGATCGTGCCAGGGGGCGCGCACCCAGATCCCCGGGCAGAGTTCCACCGGGCGCCAGTTGCGGCGCCACTCACCGAGCCAGTCCTGATCAGCAATGCGTCGAACCCGAACCGCGTGCAGGTCGGCCGCCCCGCCAAGCGCCGCCTGAATCCGGTGCCGCCACTCCTCGACAAGTGCGGAGGAACCAACCGCGGCCCGGTCGCCTTCGCCGCCATCACGCTGATAGCCGAAAAGCCGAACCTGCCCAGCTCCCGCCGCTTCGACCCGCAGCCCCTCCGGGAAGAGGGTGGCGAGTTCCGCAACCGCGCACCCCTCGGCCTCGGCATCGACGTCGACGGCGATCTCCAACCAGTCGCCCGCAGCGCTCCGCATGGTTCATCACTCCGTAGTCGCGCGCCGCGCTCAGCCGCGAAATGCGTGGCGTACCTTGTCGAAAAACCCTTTGCCGGCCGACGGCGGCTGCGCCCCTTTGCAGCGCGCGAGGGCCTCGAAAAGCTTGCGCTCCTCGGCGGACAGTTGCTGCGGCGTCCACACCGCGATCCGCACCAGGAGATCTCCGCGCCCGTAGTCATCGATGCGCGGCATCCCCTTGCCGCGAACGCGCAGCACCTTTCCCGACTGGATCCCCGCCGGAATCTTCAAGCGCACCGGCGTATCCAGAGTCGGCACCTCGACCTGATCACCAAGGGCCGCCTGTGAAAACGAGATCGGCAGATCCAGCAGAAGATGCTCACCGTGACGCTCGAATTTGTCGTGCTCGCGCTCCTGCACAAAGATGATCAGATCGCCGCGCGGCCCGCCACGCGGCCCGACATTGCCCTGGCCGGCAAGCGGAATGTAGTTCCCGGTCGAGACCCCCGCCGGAATCTTCACGCTAAGCGTGCTCTCCCCCTTGCGCCGCCCTTCACCCTGGCAATTGGGGCAAGGATCAGAAACCACTCGCCCCTCGCCACGACAAGTGGGACACGGGCCAACATTGACAAACTGACCAAAGACCGAGCGTTGCACCTGCCGTACCTGGCCCTGTCCCTGACAGGTGGCGCACACCTTGGGCTCGGCGCCGGCGCGCGAACCACTGCCGCCACACTCCTTGCAGGGGTCCAGCCGGCGGATCTTGAGTTTCTTGGTGACGCCGGTGCTGATCTCCTCCAGAGTCAGCGCCAGTTTCAGTTGCAGATCGGATCCGGCCTGCACCCGCGGCCCACCGCGCTGACCGCCGCCGCCGCCGCCAAAGATATCGCCGAGGCCGCCGCCACCGAAATCCTCCATGAAGCGCCGCAGCGCATCGTGCAGGTCGAACCCGGGGCCACCGAATCCACCACTGAATCCGCCGCCCATGTTCGGATCCACACCCGCATGACCGAAACGGTCGTAGCGCTTGCGCTTCTCTTCGTCGGAGAGGACCTCGTAAGCTTGCGTGGCCTCTTTAAAGCGCTCTTCGGCCGCCTTGTCACCGGGATTGCGATCCGGGTGATTGGCCAGCGCCAGTTTTCGATAGGCGCGCTTGATCGCGGCCGCATCGGCGTCGCGGCCGACACCGAGCACCTCGTAGTAATCCTTGGGCACTATGCCGCTCCATTCGCGTCATTACCGGAGACTCCGGCCGCATCCACATCAACTGCACGCTCTCCCTCATCATCACCGGCGGTCCCGGAGTCGGCTTCCACCGGCGCCGCATCCGGCGGCGGCACGGCAACCGCCACGCGCGCGGGCCGCAGCACTTTGCCGCCCAGAACATAACCGGCCTGAATCAGGCTATGAACAGAATCCGCCGGCAGATCCGCGCTCGGCACTTGCGCCAGCGCCTCGTGCACCTTGGGGTCGAAAGGCACGCCCGGATCGGCGGGGATCAAGGTCACGCCTTCACTCTCCAGTACCCCTTGCAGTTTCGATTGGATGTGACTGATCCCGGTGCGCAACTGCCCCAGTGCCTCTTCGCCAACCTGGCCCATGGATGCGTCGGTGGCGGCGCGCAACGCATCGGCGACATCAAGCAGTTTGGTCAGAACGGCTTCGCCCGCGGTGCGAATCAGATCCGCCTTCTCCCGCTGATTCCGGCGACGGAAATTCTCGAACTCCGCCGCGCTGCGCATCCAACGGTCGCGATTCTCCGCCTCGGCCTTGCGCGCCGCCGCCAGCTCCTCTTCGAGCTTCTCGATCTTGGCTTCGAGCGCTTTCACCTTGCCGCTGCCCTTGCGCGCCCGACGAAAGATGTTGCCCGAGCGCTCCTCTTCCTTGGACTCCGCTTCGGGCGACTCACTCCGCTCAACCTCACCATCGCTGCTCGCCGCGGCCGCCGACTCAGCAGTCGCAGGCTCAGCGGTCTCGGACTCGGCAGGCGCGGGCTCAGCAGCAGCGCCACTCTCCGGACCAGCAGCAGCAGTGGGGTTCGCGCGCTTGGCGCCATCATCCCGCGCTTCTCCGGACTCCCGTCCGCGAAGCGTTGGCTCTTTCTCTACGGTTCCCATGTACTTCCTCAGGTGCTCTATGGGTAGAATCTTCTCTCGTCTGCAAAAGCGGGCGGCATCACCGCCCTCCAAGGCCGGTGGATGGGTATCCACCAGAACAAATCAGGCTATCCCTCCTACAACCGAAGGGTCAAGTTTTCTCCCACCTCTCTCGGCTACCGTCAACACCCCAGGTCGAGTTCGCCGGCGAACCGCTCCGCCACCGCATCCGCCAGCAGCAGATAGCGCGGCGCCAGGCGCCACCGCGCGGTCTCCGTCCCGTCCTCCAGCACTTCCTCTTCCACCAGTTCGCGCAGAGTCCGGGGCACCACTTCGGCCAGATCTCCCCCGCCGATTGCCGCGAATGCCGCCGCGTCGATCCCCCGCACCTGGCGCAGCCCAAGAAAGATCGCTTCCAACTGCCGCTGCCCCACCGACAGCTCTTCCCGCTCCAGCGGCGGCTCCCCCACCTCCTCCAGATGCGGCTCCAGTCGCGCCGTCTCCCGCCAGCGCAGCCCCGCGCAGTGCGACGCCGCCC
>JALXCG010000764.1 GCA_026991065.1 Gemmatimonadota bacterium
GAACCCGAAGCCCAGGGCAGATCGCCGCCAGGGCAAGCGCGGTTTCCCGCCCATTCAGATCCGGCATCACGACGTCGGTCACCAGCAGGTCGATGGCAGCCCCAAACCCGCGCGCCATCTCCAGAGCTTGGCTGCCACTGCTCGCCGCAATGATCTCATAACCAGCATCCTGCAGAATCTCCACGGTCAAGGTACGAACCAGATCATCATCCTCACAGACAAGAACAACTTCGTCCTTCCGCGCGCGTGGAAAACTGCGTCTGGCAGGCGCTGCATCCGGAACGCTCTCGGCCGGCTCAAGCGCTGGCAGACAGACCGAAAAAGTGGTGCCGGAACCGGGCTCACTCTCGACTCCGATGAAACCGCCCCACCTGCGGACCAGACCGTAAGCCATCGCCAACCCAAGTCCTGTACCGTTTCCTGCCGGCTTGGTGGTAAAGAACGGCTCAAAAATGCGCTGCTGAGTCTCCGCATCCATTCCGCAGCCATTGTCCTGCACGGTCAGGGCTGCATGCCGCCCCGCGCTGGCGCCTTCGACGCCTGCGGCCTCGATTGCGCTCAGGTCAACGTTGCAAGTACGAACCACCACCTCGCCATGATTCTGGGCATGGAGCGCGTCGCGGGCGTTTACCACTAGATTGACAATGAGTTGTTCCAGCAGCGCGGAGTCGGCGCGGACATTCGAAACCCCCTCGCCAAGCTCGAAGCGCAAACGGATGCTCTCTGGGATCAATCGCCGAAACATCTCCTTCAGACCGCTCAGTACACGGTTGAGGTCGACCACCTGGGGACTTGATTCGTCGAAGCGACTGAATACCAGCAGTTGACGCGTCAAGGAAGCCGCACTGTCAGCCGCGCACATGATCTGTTCCAGGTTCTCGGCAACCCGCGCCACTCTCGCCCTGTCTTGCTGAAGATGAACTTGCGCCAATTCCGCATAGCCCAGAATCGCCGTGAGGATGTTGTTGAAGTCATGCGCGACTCCGCCCGCGAGCTGCCCCACCGCTTCCATTTTTTGCGCTTGCAACAGTTGTGCTTCCAGGCGCTGCTTCTCCTCATCGGCGGCTTTGCGCACTGAAATATCCAGATGCGTTCCGGCGGCCCGCAGGGGCCGTCCAGCTTCATCCCACTCGATCACCTTACCGCGATCCAGAATCCACTTCCACTTACCGTCACCGGTTCGCAGCCGGTGCTCGCTTTCATAGCGTGGGCTTTTTCCATCCAGATGTTCGCTAAGTGCGACCAGAACTCGCTCTTTGTCATCCGGATGAATCATCTGCTCCCAGTCGCTCACGTGCCCACGCAGATTGCCCGGCGCATAGCCGAGCATCTCGGCCCATTGCCGATTGTAAACAATCAGACCGGTCTGGATGTTCCAGTCCCAAAGGCCAAGGCCCGCCCCTTCCAGCGCCAGGGAAAGTCGCCGCTCACTGGTCTTGAGAGCCTGCTCACTGCGACGCCACTCGGTCACATCGGTACCCGACATCAAGATGCCCTGCGTTCTCCCGCCGCCGCCCGGAAGCAGAGCCCGATTCCAGGCGATCAGACGCTCCTCTCCAGAGCTGGTGATCACCCGGTGCTCCACATGAGATTCTTCTACCGCTCTTCCTTGTAGAATCCGTTCATAAGTTCGACGCAGCTCGGTGCGCTGCGTGTGTGGTACACAAGTGCGGCACCAATCCCGGCCGATGAGTTCCGCCTCGAACCAACCGAGCACTGTGCAGGCCTTGCGGTTCACACGCCGAATTCGAAACTGGGGGTCAATCACCAACACCAAAACATCGACCACATCGAGATAGCTCTGCGCTCGATTTCGCTCTCGACGCAAAGCCTCAACTGCGCGCCTGCGCAGCTCGTCCGCCTTCTCCAGCGCTCGCACGCGGATCCGCAGGGATTCGATCTCAGACCTGGATTCCACTGGCGCTGTGGGCTCGTGGGACATTGGCTCTCCACTCCTAGAACATGCCCGGAACAGACGTCGCGAACCCCCTCAACACCCGAATGGCATGGGCAGTACCGATTCTTCTCACCGCAGATGTACGCGACAGTGACATTTGCGACGCCACTGCCCGGTGACGGAAATCCGGCGAGAACCCGGGTGAGAGGACAATGGGTCACGAATTCAGCGCGGACAAGCAAACCCAGGACAAACGCGTCAGGGGTTCGGCCCCCCGGGAGTCGCAAATGGCAACAAAACGAACTCCCCCTCGACATCCGGATGACGTCCCCACACCCGGTCATCGCCAAGGTCACTGAACGTACTGAAATCGATGCACGCGTTGCCGCGTACATCCAAGTCGTAGATTCCCACCTCTTCCCCGGCCGCGGAAAGCTTGAA
Source organism: Gemmatimonadota bacterium (assembly GCA_026991065.1). Lineage (GTDB taxonomy): Bacteria > JALXCG01. Next base: position 2,339 of record JALXCG010000764.1, read on the forward strand.
GCTGGTGTGCAAGGGTCCCTGCTCGGGGTCTGCGTCACACCACACGACGATGTAGTCTCCCGCCGCAATCGTCAGAGGAGGGAAAGCCCAGGCGCGGGGCTCGGCGGCATCGTCGGAGAGATAGAGCCCGTCCAGAGAGACCGCGTGACCACTGGGATTCACGATCTCAATCCAATCATCGTATTGCCCATGCTCATCGGCGAAAGTGGTGTCGTTGTCCGCCATGACCTCATTGATGATCAGCGGAATCGGTGCCGGATCCCAGATACGCATCGGCATGGCCGCGTGACTGAGAAGAGTACCGCTGCTGCTCCGCACTTCAGCCAGCAACTCCGCGCTCAGTGGCGGCACGCCGGCCGGCACTTCAGCGCTGACCGACCGGGCAACGCTCTCACCCGGGGCAAGATCGAACGGCACCGCCACCAATCTCCGGGGATCACCGCCTGCTTGCACGGAGAGCGAAACAACAACCGAAAAGTCGAGTGCGGTGTGGTTGCTGAGAGATAGATCCACCGTGGCAAGATCTCCCGGCAAATGGTCAGTCGGGCCACTCAGCATGACCTCCACCGCGGCCGTCCCCGCATTGACAGCCGCCGGAGTGGGCTCCGCCACCGGCAGAATCTCCGCTCCCGCGTCCGGCACCCGCGCCTCGGCAAGGTCTAGAAACGCGGCATGCTCAAAACGCAACGTATCGACCGGGGTTCCATCGGTGTCCGCCAGGTACAGGAGCGGCGAGTTCTGGTCGACGGAGAAACTCGTGTGGAGAGGCCCATCCGCCGGCTCGCCATCGAGCCAGATTTGAAGATGGCCGTCCGGCTCGATCAACGTGCCGCTCGGAATCCTCCAAGCAAGGGGATTGTTCGGTGTATCCGAAAGCCCCATCCCGCCCAGATCGAGCGTCTCGTTGCCAAAATTGTGGATCTCTACCCAGGGCTCGGCTTCGTCGGCTTCGTCACGGGCTCCATTCTGATTCCAGCGCACGATCTCGTTCAAGAAAAGATTCACCGTGGGGGGCGGCGCAAAAGCCCTGAGTTGCTCGACCATGTCCTGGTGCCGATCAACGGTAAAGTCAAGAAGATAGGGCAATTCAGCCTCAAAATCCGCGGCATCCTCGAAATGCTGCT
>JALXCG010000765.1 GCA_026991065.1 Gemmatimonadota bacterium
ACTCTTGACGGACGTGGCACGCGTTTTGCGCTGATCCCCGGCGCGGTCTCCCGGCGGTCCACCCAAAGAGGGGGGGGATCCCGAACCGGGAGGTAAATAGCTTGCGGACGACCATTGGCCTGTGTTTCTGCGGGAGAGGCAGAGGAACACAGCGCGACAGGAGGAAGATGTCGTGCCTATGAATTATCGAAGCAACGGCGTAATTGCTGGCATCGCGTCGATTGCGATGCTGGCCGGGTGTGAAAGCACGGGCATTACAGATGTGGATCTGAATGCCAACAACGGAACCGATGACGGCTACACTGTGCCGGTGATCGATGGGGTTTCTCCAAACACCCTCGATGTGGGTGCGAACGGGGGTTCGGGTTTCGCTGGTGACATAACAGAGGGCCACGAGGACGCACCAGGTTCTCCACTGAATACACCGGAACTTGGCTACAAGGATGATCCGTTCTCGCCTCATCTGGGGATCGGTGAGCAGGATCAACCTGGATCACCGGGCAATAGCCCGATTTTGGGTTACCAGGAACCGGAACCCGGTGCCGGCGATGGCCCGATCCTGGGCTATCAGGAACCGGAACCCGGTGCTGGTGATGGTCCGATCCTGGGCTATCAGGAACCGGAACCCGGTGTTGGTGATGGTCCGATCCTGGGCTATCAGGAACCGGAGCCCGGTGTTGGCGATGGTCCGATTCTGGGCTATCAGGAACCGGAACCCGGTGTTGGTGATGGTCCGATCCTGGGCTATCAGGAACCGGAACCCGGTGTTGGTGATGGTCCGATCCTGGGCTATCAGGAACCGGAACCCGGTGTTGGTATGCAAGATCCGGTGGAGATCGCCTATCCCACGAACCAGTTCCCCTATGATTTCTCCATGAGCAATCTGATAGGAAACGATGGCTGGGGCTCTGTGGCAATCAATTTTGACACCCACCGTTTGCAGTTGACCGTAGGTGGGTTCGAAGAGAATCCGGACATTGTCTACGAAATCCAAGTTCAGTATGCGTCGGAGCATTACATTGCCCACGCCGGCTACTTCACCTACGAGGCCAGTGGTCAAGTGGTGAATGCGGAATGGGAGCTGCCGTTTGAAACTACGGCGTACGCGGACCGGATCGTGGTCATCGAAAGACGTGCTGGGACCCCTGGGCCGGAAGGCGAGGACGTTCTCGAAACCATCGTGAGTTTCGATCACTACGATCCTTCCGACGGCAGCAAGGGAATGGAGTAGAGATGCGCGCCTTTGGCGCGTGGCCGCTCTCTGCCTTCACCGCAGGCTAACGAGTTGCCCCCCCCAACCGGCGATGGCCTCCCGTCGCCAGCGACGCCCCCGAGCTACTCGGGGGCGTCCTCTTTTTCCCTTCGGGTGCGTGCCCCTCGTTGAAATGTGAAATGAGAAGATTTCGTGAAGTTCCGCCCGGCCGGAAGTGCTCATTGATGGTTGGTCCGCATGCATCTATACTGCGCGCTGCAGCTTTGGATCTCCAAGCTGAAGAAACCGATCCCTATGGGGGTCCGCGAGTCCCAAATTGATCTTTATGCGCATCCAGAACCACACCAGCAGAGATCGCTTGCTCAATGCTTGAGAACGACCGAGCGAATCTAACTGAAACACCAGAGGTGTCTTCTCCGGACGGGGCCCCCCACGTTGCATCGTCCGGAGCGCGTCTTCTTGTCGTGGATGACGAGGAATCGGTCCGCGAACTGATGGCGGAGGTGTTGCGTCTTGAGGGGCACCATGTCTCCGTTGCGGCAAGTGGTCAGGAGGCTCTGGATCTCTGGAAGGACAATCAGTTCGATGTAACCTTCGTTGACTTGGTCATGCCGGGAGGTATGACGGGGTTGCAGGTCGTCAAGCGGATCAAGGAACTCGCTCCCGCGGCGGACATTGTAGTCGTCACGGGATTCGCAACCATCGAAGTCGCAGTGGAATCCATGCGTGTGGGCGCCGTCGACTTCATCACCAAGCCGTTCTCCAACGCACATCTGCAACTGGTTGTTTCCAAGGTGCTGGAGCGCCGGAAACTGGTTAGATCCGCGGCGGAGAGCGAACATTACAAACGTTTGTCACGGCAGGACGGTCTAACGGGTCTCTACAATCATCGATTTTTCCACCAGTTGATGGATTCCGAGGTATCCAGGGCCAAGCGATTCCAACAAAGGGTCGCGCTGCTCATTCTCGATCTGGACCATTTCAAGCACCTTAACGACTCACATGGTCACCTGGCCGGAGATGAAGTTCTTCGGCAATTGGCGGAATTGATTCGCAACGTGTGCCGCAAGTATGACTTTGCGGCCCGTTATGGTGGCGAGGAGTTTGCGATCATCTCTCCCGGCAACGATTCCTCTCAAGCAGCAGCTTTGGCGGAACGGCTTCGATCTCGCATTGAGGCCACGCGATTTGGAACGTCCGGGCAGGATGTCCATCTAACGGTGAGTATTGGCATTGCATCGATTCCTGAAGATGCGAAGGACAAGCTTGAGTTGATCGAAAAGGCGGATCAGGCTCTCTATGCGGCCAAGGAACAGGGCCGCAACCGCGTCGTTTGCGCGAAGGAACCGGGGAACTCTTGCGCGTAGGGCGCAGCCTGGTCTGGAGCGCGGGAAGCGAAACCCGCGAAGTGGCTGTGCTCGTCACTAAAGAGGCCAGGATGAGCGCCGGACGCCGCCAACGCGATGCGCAAAGGTGTTCGATCGAGAATGCAGCGTGCGCATGGAACCGCTGATGGAATCCGGAATGAATGGGAGTGCTGCCGGTGACAGGTAGAAAGGAGTCTCTTGTGGAGCAGGCAAAGGAGGAGGGCGCGCGCGCTCTCCCGACGAAAGGGATCAAGCGAAAGATCCTTGACGTCTTGGCGGTTCTGGAAAGCGGTGGCCGCAGTGATGATCTCCGTGTCGGGTTGCAATATCGCGGTCGAAATTGGCGCTATTTCATCACGGACCTCATGGACCGAGGGTTCCTTGTGGAGGCTGATGGCGGAGCGGGTGACTTGCGCTACGAGTGTGCCGACACGGAGATCAGAGAAGCAATTCTGGCCCGCATGACCGAAGAAGATCGGGCCAGAGCGACCGAGGTTGCAGAGCGAATCATGAAACCCGCCGAGGAACTCCCGCAGGCCGAGCCTTCGGCACCGAGCAATGGCAACGACGATGCTGCGCTTGCCGACGGCGTGCAACCCAGTGAGTCAGAAGCGGTTTCTGTTCCGGAAGTCAAAGATCTTCAAAGCGGCGAAGAAGAGGCATCCGCTTCGGAGTCACCTTCAGAAGAGAGTGCAAGCAATGCTGTCCCCTCTCCCGTCAAGGCATCCGGCAAGCGCAGAGCTTCCACACGCAAGGATCGGAAGCGTTCTCGCACGGGGGAGGAATCTGCTCGAGACCTTTTGCGATTGATCACAGATGCCCTGCGCCGGGGAGACAACGATACTGCCATTCGCTTTGCGCTCGAGGGCATTGATGGGGAGTATGTGGGCGATTCCCAGCCCGCTGTGCCGGTGATCTGTTTTCGGCTCCGTGGAGCCCAGGCTTATCTGCGAAATCTGCAGCCGGATCAAGCTCTGGAGTTGTTGGAACCGATCATTGCCGAAGACAAGGCTTTGGCGGATGACGAGAGCGTGCTCGCCCACCTGATCGCCGCCGAAGCTTATCTTGCTTCCGAAAATGTTGAGAAAGCCAAGGAGCTGCTGGTCAAGATTCGCTCCTTTGACGGCGAGGCCTCAGCCGAACACCAGATGCGACTCGCAATGTTGCGGGGAGCGCTTGCTCTTGAGCGCCGCGACCCCACTTCGGCCTTCGCCGAACTGCGTGCGTTGCGGGAAGTCCCCGACGACCCGGCGGATCGCGCCCGGCTCGCTCTGTTGCGAGGGAAGGCTCTGCTCTGGTCGGACGAGGGCGAACAGGCGATTGGTCCATTGCAAGAGGCTCTGGACATCAATCGCAATCGTTCACTGGTGAACGCCGAGTGCGAAGCCGCGATGTGTCTTGCTTTGGCGTTCCACCAGCGGGCGCAGTATGCAAAGAGTGAATCATTTCTCGACCGCGCTGAGAACCTGGCCAAGAACCAGGCGTCTTCACGGGCACTTCGAGATGTCAACCTGGCCCGGGCCACGATCTACGCTGATCGGGGCGATGCGGATCGACTGGATGCCGCACTGCATGCCCTGCGCCGTGCAGACGCTGGCGACAGCCCGCCATATTTGCTGTTGGCGACGCGACTGAAGGTGCTGCGAAACCGGGTGGGCGACGCCATCGAGGATCTTGAGGCGCTGGCCAGGCGCAAGGATCTGAATGATCGCGATGCCGCCCGCGTACACTATCAACTGGGTGTTACCTATCGTTTGGTCGGCCACCACGAGGAGGCCCTTGCTCCACTCAAGAAGAGTTTGCGCCTGGCCGCCCAAGTGCGGGATCGCAGCACCATCGCAAGGTCCAGCATCGACTACGCTCTGGCGCAGTTGGATCGCTCCGATGGAGGGGATCGCACAAGTGCGGTGGTCGCGGTCAAGAAGGCCTTGCGCCTTCTTGAGTTCCTCCAGACTCCCGATCATGTCTGGCGCGGCTATCACGCGCTGGGACGGATCTATCTGTCTGAAGGTCGGTACGAAGATGCTTTTTCGCAGATCGGCGACGCCACGGCGATTCTCGATCAATTGCTCGGACGGTTCCGCGATAGACGCAGCCGAGAAGCTTTTCTCCTGGACCGCTACGAGCCTTACCGTGATCGCGTAGTCGCCTTTGTCGCGTCCCGGCCTTACGATTCTCCCTTGGCACGTCTGCGCACCGCGACCTACGAAGAGTTTCTCGAGTTTCTGCGCAAGAACGCTGATTCGGACTCTGATTCTGGGCCACGCTACAATGAAATCGGTCGGCTCTCATCGTCGTTCTTCGGTCTCTACGAAGCGGCTCCGCCAGCACCCCTGGAAAAGGTTGAGGAGCACAATGAGGCCACCCTTCGCCTCAAGACTCTTACGGAAATCGTTTCAGCAGCGGATGTTGGTGCCATCGCAAGCAATCTCCTGAACGAGGGGATGCGCACTCTTTCTGCGCGGATGGGCGCGATCGGTCTGATTGATACCGACCGGGACGACGCTTTCGAGTACTTCAAAGGGCGAAACCTTCCGGGCCGAGAGAAAGCCCAAGTCGAGCCCATCAGGGCGTTGATCAGGGCTGTCACGGGAGCCGAGAAAGAGGTGATGATCGATGGGCGTGATCGGCTCGATGGACCCGGCGATGCCCGCGCGATCGGTTATCCGCTGCCCAAAGACGATCGTTACCGGGGCGCACTTATTCTTTGGTTCGAGAAGGGGAGAAATCCTGCCAATCAGGAGTTGGACATTCTTCGGGAGATTGTCGCCGCGGCCGGTATCGGGGTTCTTCGGGAACTGCGCTTCAGGGCGCTGCGAATGCAGTACCATCGCGCCCTACGCGCGCAAGAGGAGGCCAACGAGGAGATCCGCGTTCTGACCGAGGAGGTGCAGGATCTGAGCGATGCTCTGGAGGATCTGGAGGCGCAACAACAGGACTCGGGCTCTCCGTTGGCGGTACACGAGCAGTTGCTCGATGATCTTTTCGATCAGCGGATCAGCTACAAGAGCTTCATGGAAACGCTGGAACGGGATGTCTTGGACGAGGCGCTGAACTGTTACGACGGCGATATCAAGGCGATGGCGCGAGTCCTTCGGTTCAGCCCCGCCAATCTGCGAAAGAAGCTGATTCGGTTTGATCTTCTCGAGGAGGGTGAGGAGCGCTGATCGCTCCGTCGGCAGGTCCTTTTCCGAGGACACAGGCTGTCTCGGAAAAGGACACATGCTTTGCAGGCAGCTTCCTAGCTCCTGCTATCCAAGCGCCGACACATTGGCAGGTTTATTGCTTTAAGAGCAGTGTTCGCTCGGTGACACGGGTCTATTCGCTACCCGTTCCAGACCCCGTGCCGCATTGACAATACCAGTCTACGTTGTTAGCCTGCGCTGATTTCCTGGAACGAGCGTTGGAAAACACCTCTATGATTCAAACCCTAGCATTCCTGTTTGCCATACTGCTTGCTCACCAGCTCACACCGCTGGCGCGCTTGGCGATGTGGCGTTTTAATATCGTCGACGCTCCGAACAGCGCGAATCCCGGGAAGATCCACCGGATTCCGACACCGCTTGCCGGTGGTTTGGCGATCTGGGCATCGACATGGCTGGCAATCACGCTCTTGGGGCAGTGGAATTTCATGGTTGCGGTTCTTGCCGGTTCTTCCACCGCCATGCTTCTGCTGGGCTTCATCGATGATGTTTACATTCTGGACTGGAAGCCCCGGATCTTGCTCCAGGCAGCCGTCGCGGTTTCGTTCCTGCTCATGACTGGCATTCAGCTGCCAGGGTTCAGCGGAGCGTGGTTTTCCGTACCGATTATGGTTTTCTGGTTGGTCGGAGTGACCAATGCCGTCAATCTGATGGACAATATTGACGGGGCGACTTCCGGAATCGTGTTTCTGGCCGGAATCCTGCTTTTTCTGATTGAGCCAAGTTCTTCTGCTGGGTTGGTTTCCCTCGTTCTCGCCGGTGGCGCGCTGGGATTTCTGCGCTACAATTCCAAACCCGCATCAATCTTCCTGGGTGACACCGGAACACTCTTCCTGGGGTTCAGTCTCGGCGCCTTGGCTCTGCTCCAGGCTCAATATGTCGGCGCAGGTGCTTCGCACTTGATCGCCTTTCCTCTGATTCTCGGTGTGCCTGTCTTCGATACGACGCTTGCGAGCTTTCTGCGAATCAAGCGCGGCCGCCCGGTCTACCTTCCCGACAAGTCCAACTTGACTTTTCGCCTCCAGGGTCTTGGTCTTTCCGATCGCCGCATTGTTTTTCTCGAATACTCTCTCGCCGGCTTTCTTGGGCTTTGCGCATTGGCCTCTCTGCAATTGATCGGGGTCGCGGCTCTTCTGCCCGGTGCTGTCGCGGCGGTTGTTCTTCTGGTGGTCGGAGGGCGTCTGAGCATCGTCCCCTATCCGGATGAGTTTCCCGCCCTCCATGTCGCAGACTCGAGTCCCGCCCGGCGCTCAACTCAAACGGCAGCCTAGGAACTTAGAGGGTCAAGTCCTGCTCTCCGTGGGTCGATAGAAGGACCGAAGAAGTCTCGAACCACGGAGTCATGCGGCATGTCTGAAACCCGAGAAAACAATAGGAATGGGCGCGTTTTCCTGATTCTTGGGCAGTCGCTTATCGTTTCCGCCGTGATCATATCAATCGGCATTCTGGTTTCCGGTTTTATCACGGTGCGGCGCGCAATGCCGCCCGCGGCAGCGGGTGCGGCTTCCGAATTGCTGGTGCAGCGATAAGAGCCTGTCGTGCATCGGCTTTCGGGTCCCTTGTTCGGGCTTGCTTCGAGATCAAGGTGCTGAGTCCGCAGGAAGGCTGGTTGCCTTTCAAGGACTGAGCAACGCAGAGATCGGAGCAGGGACGCGTCCGGTGATCCTTCTTCTTCGTCGTCCCTCATCGTGCGGGGTAATATCCTGCGGGTCCATTGTTTCTGAATGACCCGGTCTGGGTCCATTCGGTGACAAGTTGCAAAAGAGATGGACCGAAGCAGCCGCGGAAACGGTATAGAGGGAGGAGTCGTTCCTCCGGCAATTGCCGGCTCCTCAGGACCCAGGATTCCAAGAAAGCACCACTTTATGCGCGCTATTGTCTGTGTCTGCGTATGGATCTGCCTTGGCGCGGCAGCTTCCGCGCAACCCTCCGGAGAGCACTCTCTTAGGGCGGTTCATGGATTCATGGCCGATGGGCTGTATGAGCTTGCAATCGACGAAGTGGATGCGCTCATCGCCGCGGATCCGGGCTCGGCGGCAGCGGTCGAAGGGGTCTATTTGAAAGCCCGATCTCTGCGGGAACTCGGCAAAAGCCCGAACGCGGAGTTTCGGCGCTATATCGTGCTGGCCCCGGAGGGGCCACATGCGGATGAATGCCTGTACGGCATCGGGGTTGCCGCGGCGGCCGCGGGTCGGGATGAAGCCGCTGTTGACACGCTCACCCTCCTGATCGAAGACCATCCGGAATCCTCTTTCCGGCCCCACGCTCTCATGCGCCGCGCGCGGCTCACCATGGCCGGGAATCCCAGTGGTGCCATGCGGGATCTTTCTCAGGTGATCACGGATTATCCCGACGACCCGTTGGCTGCCTACGCACGCCACGACCTTGCTGTGCTCTACCTGGATTCGGGAGACGCGCAGCGTGCCCTGGACACACTGCAGCCGCTGACCGATGAGTCGTTGCCGGAAGTTTTGCGGGAGCCGATTCGGGAAGTGCGTGCTCGAGCAAACCTCAGACTCGGACACTACCAGGCCGTTGTCGATCAGCTTTCCGGGAGCACGACCCCCACGGCTCAGAGACTGCTCGGCGAGGCCTTTCTGGCCCAGGAGCGCTATGACGAGGCGATTCCCAGTCTGCGCATTGCAGCAGCCGAGGACGGGAGTGACAGCGACGCGGCTTACTCACTGGGGTGGTGCCTGTTCCAGATCGGTAAGAGCGCGGAAGCGGAAGATGTCTGGGCGCGCTTCGCCGATTCCGAGGGACCGCTGAAATCCGCCGCCCTTCTTGGCGCTGCCGATGCTGCTCGGGAACAGGGAGCCAAGGAACGCTGCGAGCACTACTGCGAGGAGGTTCGAGCAGAGGCAGAGGGGGACGAACTGGCTCGATCGCTGCTTTGTCTCGGTCTGATCGAGGAAGACACCGACTCCGCTTTGGCTTTATTGGAGCAAGCATTCGCAACTTCAGGAGCCACCGGGAGAACACAGGAATCGGCGAAAATGGCGGCCGGAGGGATTCTTTTGCGTCGCGGCGAAGCGGGGGCTGCGGCAGAGGCCTATCGGTCTGCAATTCAAGTAGCCCGCACCCATGATCTGGACAGTGCCGAAGCGGAGTACGGGTATGCGCTGGCCCTCCTGCAGGCCGGCCGCGCGGACGAAGCGGCGCAGATTGTTACGGAACGGGCTTCCGGCCGGCGCGAAGCTCTCTTGGCGGCCGAAGCGCACCTTGCGGCGAGGAATTGGAGTGCCGCGGAGGCAGATTACCGGCGAATTCTACAGTTGGATGCTGAACAGGACGCGGATGACAGGGTGGAGGCACTCTTTGGAATCGGCTGGTGCCGTCTTTCCGCCGAGGATGCGGCCGGGGCGCTGGAATGGTTTGACCGTGCAGCAGTGGCGGCGCCGGAAAGCAAGCGCGGTCGGGAAGCCTTGCTGCGCTTGGGCGATGCGGCGACGCTCGCCGGCCAGGATGAGACCGCGGTGGAGTTGTATGGGCTTTATCTCCAACGGGATCCGCAAGGCGAATTCGCCTACGATGCCCAGTTGGGGCGGGCTCAGGCCCTTCTGCGCCTGGGGCGCCGAGCGGAGGCCGCGGCTGCTGCCCGCGCCGCTCGGCAGTGGGCGGCGGGAGATGGCGATGCGGTGGCCGAGGCATTCCTGGTTGAGGCGCGCTCGCTTTTTGAAGGTGAGGAGTTCGCGGCTGCCGAATCACTCTACTTGCAGGCCGCTGATGCGGCGAATGCACCAGCTTTGGCAGAAGAGGCGGTTTACCGCCTGGGTGACTGCCGGTTCAACCTCCACGACAATCTCGGCGCGGCAAATGCGTATGCGCTGACGATTCGTACCTTCCCTTCGGGGAAGTATCTGGCGCAGGCGGTGCAGGGGCTCTATTGGGCAGCAGGGGCTTCGCATGGCAAGGTTGATGCTGACTCGCTGATGGCGAGCCTGCTCGCGGACGCCGGCCCGGCGGCGGGTCGGATCGAACTGCAGCGGGCGTTGGTATACCGGGATCGCGGTGATACTGACGAAGCCCGCAGTGAGTTGGGGAGAATCGCTCGCGACCATGCTGGTACACCCGAGGCAGCCGACGCCCTCTATTTCGTGGGTTCCATGGAGGAGAACCCCAGCAATGCCGCGTGGCGAACTCTGGTCAGGGAGTATCCCTCGCACCCGAACGCTTCCCGAGTCAGACGGGCATTGATTGAGGCCGCGCTGGTTGAGGGCAACCCCAAAGAGGCCGCGGAATGGGCTGCCCCCCTTACCGACGATGCGGCGGAAGATCGGCTGCTGAAGGGGTTGATTCAGAGTGAACTTGGGGATTTCGAAAGCGCGCGGAGCATATTGACGCCTCTGGCCGCAGTCGTGGACAGTGCCGTTTCTCCAGAAGACAGGGTTACCGGGTGGCGCGCCCGGGTCGCTCTGGCGACTGTTGCGGATGCCCAAGGTGATTCCGCGCAGGCAGCGGGCCTCCTTGAAGAGGTCGTTGCTCAAGCTCCCCCGGCCGTTGCGGCTGAGGCCCTCTACCGACAAGGCGAGATGGCGTATCACCATGGTCAGATTGCGGCGGCTCTGCGAACCTTCCTGAAGGTGCGCTATCTGTATCCCGAAATTCGGCGCTGGTGTCACTTGGGTGAACTTGCAGCAGGATCGTGCTACGAGAGCCAAGGCGATCGTGATCAGGCTCGGATGCTCTATCAGAAACTCATGGAGGAAGAGGGGGTCGCCGACGCCATACGAGAAAAGGCCGCGGCCCGTCTACGGGAGCTGGGGGAATGAACCAACGACGCCGCAGCAGGAAGACTGGAGCACCCATTGGAGTTCTGTTGGCGCCCTCAATGCTCAATGCGTTGCTGGCGTTGCCAGCCATTTCTCAGTCTGAGCCGCCGCCCCTGGATCTTCCCGATGTGGTGGTGAGTGGAGTCGATCAGCCTGTTCGGCCAACCACCGAGCGCGATCCAGCAAAGACTGCGCTTCCGAGTCTGCCCAGGGGCGTGGTTCTTGGGCCGAAATCCTCCAGTGAGGGAAGTCCGGAGCCTCTGCCTCTGTCCGCGGATTCGGTTGAGCCTGCACATTCTTGGATGCATGCCGGAGGTCTCGTGGGCTTGGGCAATCTGGGCCGCTACGATCTTGGAGCTGCCATCCGGGGGCGACTTGAGGCCGCTGCCTATCAACTGAGGGCGCGATGGTATGACGAGGATCGCTACCAAGGGGCTCTGGTCCGGGCGCGATTGCGTCTGGACAGCGGCTGGTCGGCCGCCGGAAAGGTCGACCATCGCCAAAGAGATCTGTGGGGATTGCCGGCGACGCAGACTCTCTCCGATGAGCGCTCCCATGCTGAAATCGAGCTACGCAAGCGAGCGAATCTGAGTGCCCAATGGTACCTGAACTCCCGGGTTCGGATGGGTGGCGCAGCGATTGGCAAGAGCGAGGGGCCGCAGGGGCAACGCAGTGGATCCTGTTTCGCGCTCAATGAAGGAGTAGGAAGAGACGCAGGGGATCTTCATGTTCTCGCTGGAGTTGGAATTGCGGCAGATCCCTACACGACGAGCGGACGCTTGACTCTGCAGGGTG
>JALXCG010000766.1 GCA_026991065.1 Gemmatimonadota bacterium
AGAGAGTGACCGAGAAGAATTCGCCGGCAGCGCCGGCAACCGCGGCCCGCGGGTCCGTTCCGACTGCTGGATCGGCTTTCAGCCGGCGACCACCGGCGGGCTGGAGATCGACCTCGAAAGCACGGTTGAAGCCAGCTACGGCGAGTCGATCCGCGCCCTGCTGCGGGAGGGTTGCGCCGAGCTGGGCGTGACCCGGGGGCGGCTTCGCTGCGAAGATGGTGGGGCGCTGCCCTATGTGCTGATGGCGCGTCTCGAGGCGGCCTTGCGCGCCGCCCTGCCGGAGCTGCGGGGGCGCTGGCTGCCGCCGCTGCATGGCGCCGCCGCCGCGCGCGAGCGGTCGGGCTCGGCCCGCGATCGCCGCCGCCGCTCCCGGCTCTACCTGCCCGGCAGCCAGCCGAAGCTCTTCATCAACGCCGGGCTCTACCACGCCGACGCGGTGATCCTCGATCTCGAAGACGCCGTCGCCCCGGCGGCCAAGGATGCGTCCCGGATCCTGGTGCGCAACGCCCTGCGGGCGGTCGACTTCGGCGGGGCCGAGCGGATGGTGCGGATCAACCAGGGCGAACTCGGCCTGCGCGACCTCGAGGAGATCGCCGCGCAACCGGTCGACCTGATCCTCATCCCCAAAGTGGAGCACGCCGCCGACGTCGAACGGGTGGATGCCCGGATCCGCGAACTGACCGCCGCCCGGGTCTGGCTGATGCCGATCATCGAGTCGGCGCTCGGCGTGCTCAACGCGCTCGAGATCGCCCGCGCCAGCGAGCGCAATGTCGCCCTCACCATCGGGCTCGAAGATTACACCGCCGACCTCGGCGTGCCGCGCACCGGCGCCGGAACCGAGAGCCTCTGGGCCCGCTCCATGCTGGTCAATGCCGCCCGCGCCGCCGGCTTGCAGGCGATCGACTCGGTCTACTCCGACGTCGCCGACGACGCCGGCCTGCGCGCCTCGGTGCTCGAGGCCAAAGCGCTGGGCTTCGAGGGCAAGGGGTGCATCCACCCGCGTCAGATCGCGGTGGTGCACGAAGCCTTCGCGCCCACCCCGGCGGAGGTGGACAAGGCCTGCCGCATCGTGCGTGCCTTCCGCGCCGCCGAGCGCCGCGGTCTCGGCGTGGTGAGCCTGGGGAGCAAGATGATCGACCCGCCGGTGGTCAAGCGGGCCCACACCACGGTCGACGCGGCGATCGCCGCCGGCCTGCTGGCGCCGGAGTGGCTCAGCGACGGGGAGAATGCGTAATGGAGAAGCAAGTGGAGATGCTGCGCAACGCCGCCGGCCGTCTGGTGCCGGCGCGCATCAACGATCTCGAAACCATCCCCTACCAAGGTGTGGGTGGCTATCGGCCCACCGGCCGCAAACACGCCCCGCCGATCCGTTCGGTGGCGGACTACCCGGCCGACGGCGACAAGCGGGTTCCTTCGCTCAAGGAAGCGCTGCGCCGCGCCGGCATCCGCGACGGCATGACCATCGGCACCCACCACCATTTCCGCAACGGCGACCTGGTGGCCAACGCCCTCTTCGACGCCGCCGCCGAACTGGGCATTCGTGACCTGCGCTGGTTCCCTTCGGCCAGCTTTCCCTGCCACGCGCCGCTGCTCAAACACCTCGAGAGCGGGGTCATCCACCACATCGAAGGCTCCATGAACGGCCCCCTGGGCGACTACTGCTCGCGCGGCAAGATGCGTGGCCTCGGCGTGCTGCGCAGCCACGGCGGCCGCTGGCAGGCGGTGCAGGATGGCCAGGTGAAGATCGACATCGCGGTGCTCGCCGCCCCCACCGCCGACGCCTTCGGCAACGCCACCGGTGATCGCGGGCCCAGCGCCTGCGGTCTGCTCGGCTTCGGCCTGGTCGACTCGCTCTACGCCGACCGGGTGATCGTGGTCACCGACAATCTGGTCCCCTTCCCCTGCCTGCCGTGGCAGATCCAGGGCAACAACGTCGACTTCGTGGTTGAAGTGGAGCGGGTCGGCGACCCCTCCAAAATCGTCTCCGGCACCACCCAGATCACCAAGAGCCCGGATCGCCTCCTGATCGCCGAATACGCCGCCCGCTTCGTTCGCGATGCCGGCATTCTGCGCGACGGCTTCTCTTTTCAGGCCGGGGCGGGCGGCACCGCGCTGGCGTTCGCGATCTACCTGAAAGAGATGATGAAGGAGCGCAACATCACCGCCGGCTTCGTGCGCGGCGGCTCCAACCAGTATCTGGTGGAGATGCTGGAAGAGGGGCTCACCCGCTGCATTCTCGACGGTCAGACCTTCGACCTCGAGGGGGTGCGCTCGATGCGGGAAAACCCGGGCCACGCCAACACCAGCCCCTTCACCTCCTACAACTACCACGGCAAGGGCAACTTCGCCTCGCTGCTCGATGTCGTCATCCTCGGCGCCACCGAAGTCGACGTCGATTTCAACGCCAACGTCGTCACCCACACCGACGGCCGCTTGCTGCACGGCATCGGCGGCTGGCAGAACTGCCTCGCCTCGCGCTGCACCATCCTCGCCATCCCCTCCTTCCGCAACCGCATTCCGGTGCTCCTCGACCGCGTCACCACCCTCTGCGGTCCCGGCGAGCTGATCGACGTCATCGTTACCGAGCGAGGCATCTGCATCAACCCGCGCCGGCAGGATCTGCTGGACGCCGTGCGGGGTTCCGATCTGCCGATTCGCGACATCCACGAACTCAAGGCGGAGGTGGAGGCGATCTGTGGCGGCCCGCCGGCAGCGCCGCAACTGACCGACCAGGTGGTGGCGGCGATCCAGTGGGTGGACGGCACCACCATTGACGCGGTGCGCGCGGTGCGCTGAAAAAACGCCGCGCCGGGCTGCCGACTTCTGGTTTTTTTCCGGCCCGGACTGGACTCCGCGGGAATTCGAGATCATATTGAAAGTAGCTGCGGCGCTGCCGCCTGGTTCCCCGCCGAGAACGGGATCCCCGAGGTCCCGCACCGGCCGACATAGATGTCAAACGAGGGATCGGGGGGGGCGCCGCAACCACATTCAAACTCTTAGCTGAGAAACTCAACCACTCCCCGCACAGTGATCGCGAGCACTGTTCGTCGGGGAGTTTTTTTGTTTCTGTTGTGCGTGCTCCCGCCGAGCGACTTCCAGCGGTCGCCGCGATCGCCTCGGTGCAAATTGCGGCTTCGCCCGGTCGGGTCGTGGCCGAAAACGCGCCTGAACCCGGCCGGGGCGCCCTGGCTCACAGAGTGGCGGCCGCGTTTCTCCCCGGCGCGCCCCCGTCGCTCCGGAGCGGCGCGGGAGAGGAATGCGCCGCCACCGGGAACTCCGGCTCAGCAGGAGGGGGGCCAGTGAAAAGAGGGATCCAGCGCGCGCACGCGGGCGATCGCCTCTTGCAGCTTTTCGGCGTCACAGGAACCGCGCTGGGCCTGATTCCATCGATCCAGAAGCGTGTCGAGTGCGCCGGCCAGGGCCTGGGCGCGTGAGCTTTCGCCGAGTTCGCTTTCC
>JALXCG010000767.1 GCA_026991065.1 Gemmatimonadota bacterium
TGGTGGCGCTGACCCTGGCTTTGGGCGCGCTGGCCCTCATGGCTCTCCGGTTTTTGTTGGAGCCGCAGTCCATAGATGAGAAGAGTCGACCATGACCACTACGACCGTTGCGCTGTGTTGGCGCCGAGTGAGTTCCCGGGTAAGAGGGTTGTCCCTGGCACGAAAGAGCGGGGGCCTGTCCGGTCGATTCGGACTCGGCCTCGGCCGCGGGCTTGGGCTCGGCCGCGGGCTTGGGCTCGGCCGCGGGCTTGGGCTCGGGCTTGGGCTTGGATTGGGGCTGGTGACCGGCGCCGGAGTGTCGTGGGCTGCAACGCCGGGTGCGGAGGCGTCGTTGACGGAGAGTTTCAAGCTCTTCGTCTCCAGTGACGGTGACACGCTGCTCACGCCGCGACGCGAGGATGCACCCTACAACACCATTGAGGTGCGGAATGGGCAGGTCTACGTGGATGGTCTGCTCTGGTCCGATTCGGCGCTGCGGCGGGCGATCGGCGATGACGCCGATCTGCTGCTGGAGGCGCTGGGGCGGCCGCTCTCCGCGGAACTGGCCGCGGTGCCGGGAGCGTCCGGCGCGGTGGGGAGCGGCGACGGGGGCACGATCGATACCGACCTCGGGGCGATCGATTCGGCGATCGACGCTGTCGTGGGGCGGGTGGATTCGGTGGTGGGCGATGCCGCCGCGGTGATCGGCAAGGCTCAGATCAGCGTGCGCACGTCCCACGGGTCGGTGCATGAGACCGACGAAATGGTCCACATCGGCGGCGACGCCACGGTCAAGGCCAACGAGCATGTGCTGGGCGACGTGGTCGCGGTGGG
Organism: Gemmatimonadota bacterium; assembly: GCA_026991065.1. Taxonomy (GTDB): domain Bacteria; genus JALXCG01. Next base: position 814 of record JALXCG010000767.1, read on the forward strand.
CGGCACGGCGACGGTGGATGGCGAGGTGGATGGCGATGTTGTCGCGGTGATGGGCTCGGTCAATCTCGGGCCGACCGCCGTGGTGCATGGCGATGCGGTTGCGGTCGGTGGACGGGTGAATGCGGATCCGAGCGCGGTGGTGGATGGCGATGTGGCCACGCTCTCTCTGCTCGGCGGGTCGACGCAGCGGCGGATCTCGGGCGTGGTCGATTCGAGCAGTTCCGCGCAGGTGCGCACATACTCGGCCACGTTCGGCACCGGCTCGACCTGGGGTGATCTCGGGCTGGATCTTGCTTTCATCGTGCTGCTGGCGATTCTGGCCCTGGCGGCCGGCCTGGTGGCCCCGCGCCCCACGGCGCGCGTGGAGCGGGCGATCCGGGCTGCTCCCTGGAAGACGCTCGCGGGCGGATTGGTGCTGGAAGTGTTCTTTCTTCCGACCTTCCTGGTGGGGTGCCTGGTGCTGGCGATCTCCGTGATCGGCATTCCCTTCCTGCTGGTGTTCATTCCCGGGGCGCTGCTCGGTTTGGCCCTGGCGCTCCTGCTGGGCTGGGCCGGTGTGGCCCGGTTGGTCGGTCTGCGCGTGGGCACGTACTTCGATTTCGGTCCCGCCGACCAGCGCTTCTGGCCGTTCCTGGTGGGGTCGGCGGCGATTCTGCTGCTCTCCACCGTGGCCGACCTGGTGGGATTGCTGGGCCACTGGCTGGCGTGGGTAACGGTGATCCTGGGCGTGACCGGCTTCCTGGTGGTTTTCAGCACGGTAACGGCCGGGCTTGGCGCGGTTCTGCTGACCCGCTTCGGCACCCGGGACACGCTGGAGGCGGGGGGTGAGCGCGGCGGTGGCGGCGGAGCCTTCGTGGGTGTCGCGGATCGGGGCGAAGCCTATTATGCTCCACATGACGCTGATGCATTCTCGCCCCGCGTCGAGATGGTGGAAGAGAACCCAGTCCCGGCACCGGCGGAGCGTCGCCCTGCCGAAACCACCGAATCTGCCGCCGACGCCGGCGCCGGCGCCGACGCCGACGAGAGCGCCGAGGGCGACCAGAAGCCACCCCATCCCCCCGCGGCCGAGCCTCCACCGCGCGAGTGATCGCCTCGCCCGGTTCCGGCGGTTGGTCGCGGGCAATCACCCAACATGTTTCTTCGACCACCGCCTTCGCGGGTTTTTGGAATCACGCTCACCCTCTTTCTCGCCACGGCGGCACTGGTCGGCGCCGGCGATCTGCTGGCGGCGCTCTTTCCCGAGCCCGGCTGGGCCGCCTATCTGCTTCTGGCCCTGGCGACCTACCTGATCCTCTCCCTGCCGGCCGGCATCGGCTGCGGGCTGCTGGCGCTGCTCCTGCGGCTCGATCCAAGGCGGGCGGCACGTCTGGCGCTGGCCGGAGCCATGGCCGGTTTCGCCGTGGCTCTCACCTTCTTTCGCTGGCTTCCGGAGCGGATCGAGATCACCACCCCCGCCGGCGGGGCGATTCTGGCGGCGCTCCTGCTCGGTGCCTGGATCTGCGCCGGAGCACTGGCGCGATCTGCGCTGCGCCTGCGACCCGGTCTGGTGTGGCGTGGGCTCGGCGCCGTTGCGCTCTTGCTGCTCGTAGCGGCCCTGCTCAGCGCCCGCTCGGCCCGGCAGCGGCGGCTGAAAGCCTTGACCGCTCCGGCCACCGCCGCGGCAACCGTTGACCACCCCAGCTTTCTTCTGATCGTCCTCGACACGCTGCGCGCGGATCGCCTGGGTGTCTATGGAAATCGCGCCGGCCTGACGCCGGCACTCGATGGCCTGGCGGCGGAAGGCACCACCTTTCTCGATGTGCTCTCCTCCGCCTCCTACACAACCCCGGCCCATGCCAGCCTGTTCACCGGCGACTATCCCTGCCGCCACGGCGTGGGGAATGGGCACAACGCGCTCTCCAGCCGCAGTGTGACCCTGGCCGAGCGTTTCACCGCTGCCGGTTATGTGACGCTGGGAGTGGTCGCCAACGCCTTCCTCTCCGCGTCCATGGGGTGGAGCCAGGGCTTCGATGCCTATGATGAGCAGCATTGGGGCGACGCCCGCTTCATCGACTGGTTCGCCGCAACCCCGCTGACGCTGCTGCTTGAGAAGGTCGGCCTGCAGCCGCGCAAGTGGCTGCTGCTGGCCGCGCTGCGCAGCGGCGCAATGCAACCGGTGGATGCCGCGACCACCGCCCGCCATCTCCAGGCGGCACTGGCGCGGGTCGGCGAGCGGCGGTTCTTCGCCTTTGCGAACTTCATGGATCCGCATTACCCATATGCGTCGCCGGCGGCGGCGCGGGATCCCGCCATTCAGGCCGCCAATCGCGCGGTTCTGCCGGTGTTGCGCAACCCCGCGCACTCCCTCGCCGATCAGCCCGGGGGGCGGGCGGCGCTGGACGATCTGGAGCGCGCCTACGACGCCGAGGTGCGCTACCTGGACAGTCAGTTGGGCCGGCTGCTGGACGCACTTCGTGACGCGGGCGTGTTGCGTCGGACCTGGGTGGTGGTGACCGCGGATCATGGCGAGCACTTTGGCGAGCATGATCTGCTATTTCACGGCAACTCACTCTACGCGCCGCTGGTGAGGATTCCGCTGATCGTTCGCCCGCCCGATGACCTGCCGGACGCGCCCCGCGGCGTTGTGCTGCGCGCGCCG
>JALXCG010000768.1 GCA_026991065.1 Gemmatimonadota bacterium
CCAGCCGCGCGCCTGCAGCTCCGCCGCCAACGCTTGCGCCAGCGGGGTCTTTCCGGTTCCCCCAACGAGCAGATTGCCGACCGAAACAACAACCGGTGTGACGCGCTGTGGACGCAGCAAATTGTGGTCAAAGGCCCAGCCTTTCGAGCGGACGATTCCGGCCCAGCCGATCGCCGCTGCCCGCAGCACCACCCGACCCCCGCCGTGCTCCCGCAGTTGTCGCCGCAGCGCCTCCAGATCAGCCACCGGAACTGCCCGGTCGTGGTGGATCGGCCAGCAGATCCAGCAATAGCTCCGCGGTGCGGTCGGCTGCCCCGGGCCGCCCCAGCCGTTCTCGTATGCCCGCCAGTTCGCGCTTCATCCGCTCTCGAATCTCTGCGTCGTAAAGCAGGTGACTGAGTTCCGTGGCCATGCGCATGGGGGTCGCCCGCTCCTGCAGCAACTCCGGGGTGATGGTGCGCCCCGCGATGATATTCGCCAGACCGAGATGGCGCAGATTGACCAGTGCCCGGCCGATGGCCCAGGTGGCGGGGGAGACCCGGTAGACCAGCAGATGCGGCAGAGCGGCAAGGGTGGCTTGCAGCGTCGCGGTTCCGGAAGCGATCAGCGCGGCATCGGCGTGGGCAAGCACCGATGCGGCCGCGCCCGGCAGGACCGCGACCGGGGCCGGAGAGGCGGCGACAGCGCGGGCGATCGGCGCGGGATCCAGGCCCGACGCCCGCGGCAGTACGAAACGCAGCCCCGGATCGCGCGCCGCCAGGAGCGAAGCGGCGTCCAGCATCGGGCCCAGCAGCCGGCGGATCTCCTGCCGGCGGCTCCCGGGAAGCAACCCCACCAGGCGCGTCCCCGGCGGGGCTCCCGCCAGACGCCGGAACTGATCGCGCTCGAGAATGGGCTCGCTCTCGTCGAGCAGGGGATGCCCGACCCAGTGCGCGTCCACCCCGGCCTGGCGCCAGAGCGCCTCCTCGAAATCGAAGATCAGGGCCAAGCGGTCGATGACCCGGCGCACACCATCGATGCGGCGTTTCCCCCAGGCCCAAACCGTGGGGGCGATGTAGTGGAACGTGGGTACGCCGTGCCGCCGCGCGCGTCGCGCCAGGCGCAGGTTGAATCCCGGATAGTCGACCGTCAGGCAGACACTGATGCGCCCGGAGGCCAGCTCCTGGTCCAGGCGTCGCAGCACCCGGCGCAGCGTTGGAAGATGGCGCACAACCTCGAAGATGCCCACCACCGCCAACTCCTCCGCCGGAAAGAGTGGTTCTACTCCGGCGGCGACCATGCGCGGCCCCGCCACACCCACAAAGCGGAGATCCGGCCGGCGCCGCAAAGCGGCTTCGACAACCTGGGCGGCGTGCCCGTCGCCGGAGACCTCGCCGGCACAGATCAAGATGGTCGGACTGGAGGAAGGGTGGCGCTGCATAGACCCGGCAGCCTACCACAAGGCTGCCTTGGGACCCTCCTCCGGGACGCCATCTCCAGTTGCAAGCGTGTATGCTATGCCCCCATGTCTGCCCTGCTCCTGCTCCTCGTCGCCGATCCCGAGCGCGATCCGGAACGTTGCCGGAACGCGCTGCTTCTGGCCCTGAACACGCACCGCACGGAGATGCTCGGCGCGGTTCGCGTGCTGCTCTTCGGGGCCGGCACCAAGGTGCTGGATCCGCTGGTTGATGAAGTCAACCTGGGCGACCTGTTGCGGCGCTTGGTGGAAGAGGGCGTCGAGGTGGTTGCTTGCTCCGGCAGTCTCCTGGAGCGGGGACTCGGCGCCGAGGCGCGCCGGCTCGGCGTCAGCCCCGCCGGGGCACAGGTCTATCTCGCCGCGCGCATCCTCGAAGGGGCCAGGGTGGTGACCTTCTGAGCGGCGTCAGCCGCTCGTGGCCACGGGGCACAGCCGCGGTGGAGCGGATCAGATCTCGGCGTGGTCATCGTCGGCGGCTTCAAAAAGGCGCTGGATGTCGTCAACCAAACCCTGGAGAGACAACGGCTTCGCCCGCACCACATCGACATCCAGGGTGTCATTCATCTCCAGAATGTCGACATATCCGGTGAGAGCGATGATCGGCAGATCCGCATTGAGCAGGCGCACTCGACGGATCAGGTCGACGCCACTGATCTTCGGCATAACCAGATCGGTAACCAGAAGGTCGACCTGGGCGCTTTCCAGAATGCGAAGCGCGGCTTCGGCATTGGCCGCGTGGAAGACGCGATGAGAAGTCAGTTCCTGTAGCGCCTGCACCAACGTCTGCCGCACCTGGGTGTCGTCGTCAACGACCAATACGGTGTGGGATGGAGCACTGTTGCGCTGCTGCGCATACTGGGCACGGGCAATCTTGAAATCCACGAACTCGTCGACATCGCGGCGCGCCGCCGGCGGAAGGGCGGATATCTTCTGAATCAGAACCTCGGTCTGAAAGTCCTCCGCCAGGCGCCGGGTCCCGAAGAACTCATCATAGGTGACGCCCAGGGCGCGCACCAAAGCGGGCACCATATCGAGATCGAGAACCTTCTCTCCAGATTCCATGCCCGCGACTTCGCCGTCCGCCAGTTCCAGCATCGATTCAAGTTGGCTGCGGTGCAGGCCTGCTCGTTCGCGAAAGTATTTGATGCGTTCAGGTGCTCTCATACTGGAGAGATCGACAGCGGGACCAGCTTTTTCAGCTCCTATTCACCGCATCGGCCATCGCGCTCTGCTGGAGGACTGAATTGACAAAGGTCTCCTGGTCGCGCCAGCATTCGCGCGCCGCCGGTCTCCAGATCGCCGCGTGGAATGCGTGGGTCTCGCCGGCGTAGAGTTTGGTTTGGACCGGAACCTTGCGCCGCTGGAGTGCTTTCTCCAGGCGCAGGGTGTCGTCGCGGATCGGGTCGCGGCCGCCGGCGACGGCAAAGAAGGGCGGCAGTTGGTGGGCGAAGGTAGCGTTGCTCTCCAGGATCACCAGCGGATCCGCCAGGCCGAACTCCCCTTCCCGATCGCCGGCGGACTCCGGCAGATACTCCTCGCAGACAATGCGGATTCGGTCGCGAACCAGGGTGGAGCGGATCTGGCTGCTGTTGCAATAGCGACCGCATTGGCTCACCTGCAGGAGCCCGCAGGCCGGCAAGACCGCCAGCGGAACCCGCCCGAACACGCTCCGGGCAAACCCTTCGGGGCGCCTGGCAACTGACGCCACAGTCAGGGCGGTTACCAGGTTGGCTCCCGCCGACTCTCCGGCCACCAACACGCGCGTGGGGTCGCCGCCGAAATCAGCGATATTCTCCAGTGTCCAGCAGTAGGCAGCACAGGTGTCTTCCAGCGCCGCCGGATAGGGGAATTCCGGCGCCAGACGGTAGTTGATCGAAACCACCAGCAGACCCATGCGGGCGAAACTGCACGCCATCATCCAATGGGTTTCCTTGGAGAGAATGCGGAACCCGCCTCCGTGGACATAGAAGAGGACCGGCAGTGGGCCGATGACG
>JALXCG010000769.1 GCA_026991065.1 Gemmatimonadota bacterium
CTGGAGCCAGCTCGCCTTGGCCATCGGGCAGTAGACCACATCGACCGCTTTCGGGGCGGCCATCGCCTGCCACATCGCCATCGGCTGCGACAGTTTCTTGAATGCCTCGCGGGCGGCTGCCAGGTCCGGCGCCTTCTCCAGCGCGGTCGCGGAGCTTTGCAGCGATGCGGCGATCTTCCGATAGTGGTCCGCGTGTTCGCCCTTGATCCCGGCGGCATCGAGCGCGGCGGCCTCCTTGCGGATGCGCGCGGCACTCTCCTTCACCGTGGCATTGGAATCAGCCGCCAGCCGATCCTGCAGAGCGAGGTAATCCTTGAGAATCGGTTGCATCGCCTGGTCGAAGCTCTCCTTGGGAGATGGGCCGGCGAGAGCGCTGCCGGCCAGAGTGAAGAGCAAGAGGGTACGAACGATCAGGGAAGAGAGGGTCTTCATGGGGGTCTCCTTGATTTATGGTGTTGTCAGATCACTGCGATGCACCCAGCGTTTCCACAGCAGGTAGATCGCCGGAATGATCACCAGCGTGAGAATGGTGGAAGAGATCAACCCGCCGACCATCGGCGCGGCGATCCGCTTCATCACCCGGGTTCCGGTCTCGGTCCCGAAGAGGATCGGCAAAAGACCGATGGTGGTGGTGGCAACCGTCATCAGTTTGGGCCGCACCCGGTCCACCGCGCCCTCGATGATGATGCTCACCAGGTCCGAGGGGCTCTTCAGGCGGCCTTCGCGCAGCCAGCGGTCGTGGGTCTCATCCAGGTAGACCAGCATCACCACCCCGGTCTCCGCCGCCAGACCGGCCAGGGCGATGAAGCCCACCGCCACCGCGACCGAAAGATTGTAGCCGGAAAACCACATCAGCCAGACGCCGCCGACCAGGGCGAAGGGCAGCGTGCTCATCACGATCAGCGCCTCGGTGACGTTGCGGAAGTGCATATAGAGGAGCAGAAAGATGATTGCCAGCGTCAGCGGCACCACCACCGCCAGGCGTTTGTTGGCGCGCTCCATGTATTCATACTGACCGGACCAGACCAGCGACACCCCTTCGGGGATCTCCACCGACGCGTCGACCACCTTCTTCGCCGCGCGGACATAGCCGCCGACATCGGAGGTCTTGATGTCCACATAGATCCAGGCCGTGCGCCGGGCGTTTTCACTCTTGATCGCCGGCGGTCCCTTGACGATCTCGAGATCGGCGATCGACGCCAGCGGAACGGTGTGGCCCATCGGCGTGGGTACCGCCACCCGGCCCAGCTTGTCGAGGTTGTTGCGCAGCTCGCGCGGATAGCGCAGGTTGACCGGATAACGCTCCAGCCCCTCGACCGTCCAGGTGACGTTCATGCCGCCGATGGCGCTCATGATCACCTCCTGCACATCGGCGATGGTGAGGCCGAAGCGGGCCGCATCCTCGCGCCGAATGTCGATGTCGATGTAGTTGCCGCCGACCACCCGCTCGGAATAGACACTGGCAGTGTTGGGCACTTCGCGCAGCACCGCTTCGATCTCGGCGCCGACCTTGCTCAACTCGGTCAGATCGTCACCCAGCAGCTTGATCCCCACCGGAGTCTTGATGCCGGTGGCGAGCATGTCGATGCGGGTCTTGATCGGCATGGTCCAGGCATTGGTGACACCGGGGAACTGCACCAGGGCGTCCAGTTCGCGGATGATCTCTTCAATGGTTTTGCCCTCGGGCCAGCTCTCCTGCGGGGTAAGAATGATGGTGGTCTCGATCATCGAGAGCGGCGCCGGATCGGTGGCGGTTTCAGCGCGCCCGATCTTGCCCAACACATGCGCCACCTGCGGGTGAGAAGCGATCAGCTTGTCGGTCTGCTGCAGCAGCTCCTTGGCCTTGGTGATGCTGATTCCGGGCGGCGTGGTGGGCATGTAGAGCAGGTCGCCCTCGTTGAGCGGCGGCATGAACTCGCTGCCCAGGGTGCGGAAGGGCAACCAGGTGAGAAGTGTCGCCAGCAGGGCGATGAGCACCGTGATCTTGGGAAACCGCAGCACGGCGCGGATCAGCGGGCGATAGAGAAAGATGAAGAAGCGACTGATGGGGTTTTGCGCTTCGGCCCGGATCTTGCCGCGCACGAAGTAGTACATCAGCACCGGAATGATGGTGACCGCCAGAATCGCCGAGGAGCCCATGGCGAAGGTCTTGGTGTAGGCCAGGGGAGAGAAGAGGCGTCCCTCCTGCTGCTGCAGGGTAAACACCGGCAGAAAACTGACGGTGACGATCAGCAGCGAGAAGAAGAGCGCCGGACCCACCTCCTGCGCCGCGGCGATCACGATCTTCGCCTGGTCCGCCCCGGGGCTGTGTTCCTTGTGCTTGTGGAGGTTTTCCACCATCACCACGGCGGCGTCGACCATCACCCCGATGGCGATGGCGATTCCTCCCAGGCTCATGATGTTGGCGTTGATTCCCATCCAGTGCATGATGATGAAGGCCATCAGAATGCCCACCGGCAGGGTGAACACGGCGACAAACGCCGAGCGCAGGTGGAGCAGGAAGATGACACAGATCAGGGCGACCACCAGCAGCTCCTCGAAGAGCTTGCTTTTCAGGGTGTCGATGGCGCGGTGGATCAGATGGGAGCGGTCGTAGGAGACGTGGATCTCCACCCCCGGCGGCAGGCCCGGCTTCAGCTCCTCCAGGCGCTTCTTCGTCCGCTCGATCACCTCCAGCGCGTTCTCGCCGAAGCGGACGATCACCACGCCGCTCACCACCTCGCCTTCGCCATTCATCTCCACCAGGCCGCGGCGCAGTTCCGGGCCCAGGTGGATATCGGCGATCTGCTCCAGCAGGATCGGCGTGTGGCTCTCCATCTCGATTCCCACCGGGATGGTGCGCAGGTCGTCGAGAGAGCGCAGGTAGCCTTTGCCGCGGACCATGAATTCGGTCTCGCCCATCTCGATCAGGCGGCCGCCGACATCGCGGTTGCTGCGCTCGATTGCGCGCTTGATGGTGGCCAGCGAGATGCCGAAGGCGCGGGCCTTGTCGGGGTCCACCTCCACCTGGTACTGGCGAACGAAACCGCCCACCGAAGCGACTTCGGAAACCCCGGGCACGCTCATCAGCTCATAGCGAAGATACCAATCCTGCAGCGAACGCAGTTCGGAGAGGTCGATCCCTTCGAAATTGGCGGCGGCGAGCAGCTCGGCGGTGTTGATGCCGCCATCGCGGTTGCGGTCGAAACCGTCGCTGAGAAAGCGGATCGATTCGGCGGCGTAATCCTCTCCGGTGCCGGCCTTGGCCGCCGGCGGATCGCCGCGGTTGAAGAGCGCGCGCAGTTGCGCTTGGGTGTAGTTGTTGCCCCCCGCCTTGCCACTGCTCGCGCCGCTCGGCGCGGGTAGCTCCGCGGCTTCAACGGTGCCGGATCCGTCGCGATCGAGCACCGCCCGCAAGCGCTCCGCGCGGGGGCTGAAATCGGTGAGCGAATACTCATAGATCCAGCC
>JALXCG010000770.1 GCA_026991065.1 Gemmatimonadota bacterium
CGGGCGTTTTGTCGCTGTGAACTGCGCGGCGGTACCGCGGGACCTGCTTGAAGCGGAACTCTTCGGCCATCTGCGCGGCGCTTTCACCGGGGCCGAGAAGGATCGCCGCGGGCTCCTGGTCGAGGCTGATGGCGGCACCCTCTTTCTCGACGAGATCGGGGAGATGCCGGCGGACCTGCAGGCCAAGCTTCTGCGCGCAATCGAGGAGCAACAGATCACGCCGGTGGGAGCCGTGCGCCCCCTGCGGGTGAATTTCCGGGTCATCGCGGCCACCAACGTCGAAATCACGGCCGCGGTCGCCGCGGGGCGTTTCCGCGCCGACCTCTACTACCGCCTCAACGGGTTCCAACTCTCTCTTCCGCCCCTGCGCGACCGCCCGGGAGACATCGATCTTCTGGTTGAGCATTTCCTCGCCGAACAGGCCGCTACCGGAACCCTGTTCAACCTCACGCCGGAAGTGCGCAGCGCCCTGCACAACTACGATTGGCCCGGCAATGTCCGCGAACTGCGCAACGTGATCCAAGCCGCCGCGATTCTTGCGCGCCACGAAAACGGGCTCATCCGCACCGAGCACCTGCCGGAGCGGGTCGCTCAGCAAGTGGTGTCCCCACCCCTCGCCGACGAACTCCTGGCGCGTCTCTATGCTTCGATCGAAGCCAACGGCTACCACCGAACCCTGGAAGATGTAGAGCGCTATGTTCTCACCGCGGCGCTTGAACGCAGCGGCGGCAACCGCCGCGCCGCCGCCCGCACCATCGCACTCGAGGAGTCCTCGGTACGCACCAAGCTGCAGCGCCTGGGACTCGACGCAGGGTCCGGGCCCCCTATCACTGAAACGTCGCCATGAGCTATAGTCTCCGCATGCATACACTCCGCTGCCTGATCGCCATGGCGATGCTCCTTGGGCTGGGAACTCCGCCGGCAACGGCGCAGGGCAACCTCGACCTGCAGTTTCCGCGCGGCGTCCTGGATACCGAAGAGCCGGTTACCGATGCGGGCCCAGTCACCATCCGCCTCAATCGGGTAGAAGTTTTCACCGATCTTGGTCCGGGGCCGGGCGGGCGCGTTCCCACCGACCGCTTGCTCCTGGTGCTGCGCATCCTGGGCGAGATCGACCGGCTCTTGGCGAACACTCCGGCGCCCTCTCCATTGCGCATGGTCGCGCTGCCTCCATCGGTACCGCCGAGCGATGACCGCCCGTTGCTCCCCCTGCCCGCCAACAACCGCCCCATCATTCCGGGGCCGCTGCTGCTCGACTGGATCCAACGCGTCGAGGAAGCTGCTCGAATCGAGTTGCCGGAACCGGACAACCCGACCGGCACCTACTGGCCGCGGCGCGTCTACACCCTGCGCATCTCCACGCTGCTCGACCCCACGCTTGCTCGTGACCTGTTGCAACGCCTGGAGCAGTGTGAACCGGCCACCGGCTGGCGCCCGGACTCCTCTGTTGATTGGAACGCCCTGCCGCTGATGATTCGCGGCGAGGGTGTCGATCCGCTCTACGTCGAGCGCGCCAGCGCCGACGGCAAGCGGTTCCGGATCGGAGTGGGGCTCTTTCTCCACGAAGAGGACGCCCGCCGGATCGCCGACACGGTTTCTGCCTGCCTCGGGCGGCGCCTGGGTGTGGCTCCCATCAATCTCGATGGTCGCAATCTCGCTCTGGCCTACGGCCCGCGGGTCACGATTCCCGGCAGTTGAGTAAGATCGCCCGCGGCCGACCCCCCAGCGGCTTCCGCCTGATCTCGCAGTCCTGCTCCAGCACATCGGTTTCGGCTCTCCTCGGGCGCCATGAACAACACGAGGAGCATTCTTGATCTTTCGACCTCTGCGCAATATGAAGCACCATCTTCCGCTGCTACTCCTCGCCGGTTGGCTGCTGGCGTTGCCGCGCGCCGCCCGCCCCGCCTACATGCCACCGGCCCGCGCCACCCACGGCATGGTGGTCTGTGGCCATGACCTGGCGGCTGCAGCCGGGGTTTCAATGTTGCGAGCCGGCGGCAACGCCGTCGATGCGATCGTCGCGACTGCCTTTGCCATGGCTGTGGTCAGCCCCAAAGATGGCAATCTCGGTGGCGGAGGGTTCCTGGTTGCTCACGCTCCCGGCGGCGCCGAAGCCGCACTCGATTTCCGGGAAACCGCACCCGCCGCGGCCACCCGCAACATGTATCTCGATGCCAAGGGAGAAGTGATCCCGCGCCGCTCCCTGGATGGCTGGCTGGCGGTCGGCACACCGGGCGCGGTCGCCGGCTATCTCGCGGCGGCGGAGAGTCTCGGAACACTGCCCCGCCGGCAACTGCTGGCCCCGGCCATCTCTCTGGCACGGGACGGCTTTGTTCTCGATGCCCGCGACGCCCGCGATCTTCAAGCGGCGGCTGAACGGCTGAGGCGGGATCCAGAAGCACGCCGCCTCTTTGTGCATCCCCAACGCCCCTGGGCCGAGGGCGACACGCTGCGCCAACCGGATCTTGCCGCGACTCTGGAGAGAATCGCCGACCAGGGGGGCAGCGCCTTCTACAACGGGGCCATCGGCGCACGCGTCGCCGCTGCCATGAAGGCGCATGGCGGCTTGATCACCAGCGCCGATCTGCGCGCCTACCGCGTGGTCTGGCGGGCGCCACTGGTAGGCGGTTACCGCGGGCACCGCGTGGTCTCCATGCCACCCCCCTCCTCCGGGGGAGTCGCCCTGCTGCAGATGCTGGCGATGACCGAGCCCTTCTCCCCGGCCGCGCTGGGCGCCGGTTCATCCGCTCTGATCCACCTGCAGGCAGAGGTCTCCAGGCGGGCATTCGCCGACCGCTCCCGCTATCTCGGCGATCCCGACCACTGGCCGGTGCCGGTAACCGAGTTGCTCGACCCCGCCTATCTCCGGGCGCGGATGGCGGACTTCGACCCCAACCGGGTCAGCGAGGTCGCCCCCGGCAAGCTGGTGCCGGCGGAAAGCGATCACACCACGCACATCTCGGTGGTGGATGGCGCCGGCGGCGCGGCCGCCATGACCGTCACCCTGAATGCCCGTTTCGGAGCCGCAGTGGTGGCACCGGGAACCGGCTTTCTGCTCAACGACGAGATGGATGACTTTTCAGCCAAACCCGGAGTACCCAATCAATTTGGCTTGATCGGCGCGGCTGCCAATGCGATCGCGCCGGGTAAGCGCCCCCTCTCTTCCATGACGCCGACCCTGGTGACCGACAGCGACGGTCGGGTGGAACTGGTGGTCGGCAGCCCCGGGGGTTCGAAAATCATCACCACGGTCTACCAGGTTCTGCTCAACGTGCTGGACCTCGGCATGGATGTCCAGAGCGCGGTCTCCTGGCCGCGAACCCATCATCAGTGGCGCCCCAACGCGCTGCGCGCAGAGCCCGGCGCCCTCTCCGCCGACGTCGCCCGCGCCCTGGAAGCGCGCGGTCATCTGATCGATCAGCGCACCGAGCCGTGGAGCGCCGC
>JALXCG010000771.1 GCA_026991065.1 Gemmatimonadota bacterium
GTGCTGGTGGCGGGGGGGGGGGGCCGTGAGCGGGGATGGCGGGGGGGGGAGAGTGGATGGGGTCCGGGGGGAGGGCGGGAGGATCGCTTCGATCGCCCCGACTGCGAGTGAAGAGAGAGTGCGCCCAGCCGATTGTCAGCGGAAAAACTCGGGCGCGTCATTCAAAGATAACATGGAAAACGGAGCCTGCTCCGATTCCGCGCGCGCAGGCGAAGACCATGGTAGGACAATAGAATAGGCCGCCAAGTCGGGACTGAATGCGGGCTGTTCTTGAGTGCACCGCCCGGGCTCTGCCCACCCCGCCGCGCGTCGCCGGCAGCAAACCTCTCCTCCGAACCGGCCGGGATCCCGCCGAGCCGGCGGGTGAACGCGGCGCCCGCGTTCGGCTCCACCACGCGCTTCTCCTCTCTCCATCCCGCAAAGTGGTGTAGGATCCCCGCAACAATCTTATCAGCTTCTTTGCCACACCCCATTTTTCGAGGCACCCCCATGAAAATCCTCATCAGTTCCAGTGGCCCGACGCTTGACGCCGCCTTCAATCCGCGTTTCGGCCGCGCCGATTTCTTCATCACGGTCGACACTGCCGGCGGCGAGTGGAGCGCGCAGGAGAATCCCGGCCTGAAGAGCGGCCACGGCGCCGGCATCCAGGCCGCGCAGATCGCCAGCCAGGCGGGGGTCGAGGCGGTGATCAGCGGCCATTTCGGTCCCAAAGCGCACGACACCCTCGAAGCCGCACAGATCCGCATGTTCGAAGCCCACGGGGGCAGCGTCGCCGACGTGGTGGAGCAGTTCAAGAGCGGCGCATTGCACGAGGTCTGAAGCAGGTGGCCGGCGCCCGCGCTGGCGTCGACCGGGCAACCTGGGAGAGGCCGTTCCCGTGAAAATCGCTATCGCCAGCGGCAAAGGCGGCACCGGCAAGACCACGGTCAGCATCAACTTGGCCCTGGCCCTGGCGGCCGCGAAGCTGCCCGTACAGGTGGTCGACTGCGACGTCGAAGAGCCCAATGCGGCACTTTTTCTGCACCCGGAGCTGAAAGAGCGCGCCGGGGTCGATCTGCTCATCCCGCAGGTAGACGCGGAAGCCTGCGACCTCTGCGGCGTCTGCAGCGAAGTCTGCCAATCCAACGCCATCGTCACTCTGGCCAAGCGGGTGCTGGTCTTTCCCGAACTGTGTCATGGCTGCGGCTCCTGCACCGCCAACTGCCCGCACGGCGCCATCAGCGAAGTTCCACGGCGGATCGGTGAAGTGGAGCGGGGGAACGCCGGCGCGATCCACTTTGCGCAGGGGCGGCTCAACGTCGGTGAAGCGCTGGCGGTGCCGGTGGTGCGGCGGCTGCGTGAATGGTTGCGGGACGATTGCACGGTGCTGATTGACGCACCTCCGGGTGCGTCATGCCCCATGGTGGAGGCGATCCGCGGGGCCGATTTTGTGCTCCTGGTCACCGAGCCCACCCCTTTCGGCCTGCACGACCTCAAGGGCGCTGCCGAAGTGGCGCGGGAGCTGGGAATGCCGCTCGGCGTGGTGATCAACCGCGCCGACATCGGCGACGCCGGGGTGGAGCAGTGGTGTGCGCGGGAAGAGATCCCGGTGCTGCTGCGGATTCCCTTCGACCGGCGGATCGCCGAGGCCTATTCCGAAGGGATTCCGCTGCTCACCGCGCGGCCGGAGTTGGCGCCGGTCTTCCTCGACCTGCAGCGCGCCATCGGCGCCATTCTGGAGGCGCAAGCATGAAGCAGATTGTTGTTCTCAGCGGCAAGGGCGGCACTGGCAAAACCAGCCTGATCGCGGCTTTTTCCCACCTTGCCGCGAACCGGGTGATGGTCGATGCCGATGTCGATGCTTCCAACCTGCAACTGGTGCTCAATCCGCGGGTTGAAGAGGAGCAGCGTTTCATGGGTGGCCAGGTGGCGGAGATCGACCCCGGCCTCTGCACCGGGTGCAATCTCTGCGAAGAGGCCTGTCGCTTCGACGCGATCAGTCACCAGGGCGGTACCTATGTGGTCGACCCGGTGGCCTGCGACGGTTGCAAGGCCTGCTTCTACGCTTGCCCGGTCGAGGCGATCGACATGGCGCCGCAGCACGCCGGCTGGTGGTATCGCTCGCTCACCGAGCAGGGTCCGCTCTACCACGCCCACCTGCGCCCCGGGCAGGAAAACTCCGGGCGGCTGGTCACCCTGGTCAAGCAGCAGGGGCGGCTGCGGGCACTGGATGAGGAGCGCGAATACTTGCTGGTGGATGGCCCGCCCGGCATCGGCTGCCCGGTGATCTCCGCCGCTTCCGGGGCGGATCTGGCGGTGATCGTGGTGGAGCCCACGGTGGCCGGCGTCCACGATCTGCAGCGGGTGCTGGGGACCGTGGCCCATTTCCAGGTGGCGGCGCTGGTGGTGATCAACAAGGCCGACATCAATCCGCGCAAGGCGCGTGAGATTCGCGACTTTTGCGAGCAACACGGGGTCGAAGTGGCGGCCGAGATCCCCTACGATCCGGTGGTGACCCAGGCGATGGTCGCCGGTCTGCCGGTCACCCTGCATGCTCCGGAGAGCCCGGTCAGCCGGGCAATGATTGCCGCCTGGAAGCGCGTCGTGGCGACTCTGGCGGGGCAAGGAGAGAGAGATGCCGAAAGCAGATGAGATCCGGAAAGCGATCGTCGAGCGGCTGGCGAGGGTGATCGACCCCGAGACCGGGGTCGACGTGGTGCGGATGCGCCTGGTTGAAAACCTGCGCGTGGAGGAGAACGGCCGCACCAGCTACATCTTCCGTCCGTCATCGCCGGTCTGTCCGATCGCGGTCTCGCTGGCCATGAGCATCAAATCGGCGGTGGCCGAGGTGCCCGGGGTGACGGAGCAGGAGATCGGGGTCGAAGGCTATGTGCAGGCGGAGGAGCTGAACCGCTACATCAACGAGTAGCCTGGATTGTGCCGCCGGCGATGGTGAAGAGCGGCAGTTCGGGATCCTGGTCGTGGAAGAGGGCGATCGATTCCGGATGGCAACTGAAGAAAAGGATCTGGCCGCGCACGGCCAGTTCGCGGATCGCGGCGGCGGCGTGTGCGGCCCGTTCCGGGTCGAAGTTGACCAGCACATCGTCCATCACCAGCGGCAATGTTTCGCCGTGGGCGGCGTGGTTCTGGAGAAAGCCGAAGCGCAGCGCCAGGTAGAGCTGCTCGGCGGTTCCGCGGCTCAGCTCCGTGCTGTCGCGGCGTTCGCCGGCGGCGGTCACGGCTTCGATCCGCTGCGCGCCGGGGGGGGCGATCAACCGCCGGTAGCGGCCCGCGGTCATCTTCTCGAAGAAGCGGCCGGCATGGCGGACCACGGCGGGTTGGTGCCGCTCCTCGAAGCGCTCTTTGGCGCGGCGCAAGAGGTGTTGGGTCAGGGCGGTTTCGCTCCACTCCGCGGCCTTGCCGCGGAGCCGGGCGAGCAGCCGCTCCTCCT
>JALXCG010000772.1 GCA_026991065.1 Gemmatimonadota bacterium
CCCCCAACACCCCCCGGGCGGACAACTCATCCGCCCCCGGGGAGGATCTCTCATGACCGCCCGCGCCACCGGATCAAACAACACCGCATACCACGGCCACCACAAGAAGCCCCTCCTCAGCATTCGCGAACTGCGCAAGTTCTACCCGATCCGCGGCGGCATCTTCTCGCGCAAGCTGGCCGACGTCAAAGCGGTTCACGACGTCTCTCTCGACATCATGCGCGGCGAAACACTCGGCCTGGTCGGCGAATCGGGATGCGGCAAATCCACCCTCGGCCGCACCCTCATGCGGCTCGAAGAACCGACCGCCGGAAAAGTGTTCTTTGAAGGCAATGATCTTGCCAACGCTCGCGGCCGCGAGCTTTTCGCGCTGCGTCGCGAAGTGCAGATGATTTTCCAGGACCCCTACTCCTCGCTCAACCCCCGCATGACAGTCGGCGAAATCGTTCGCGAACCGCTGGACATCCACAAGATCGGCACACCCGCCGAACGTCGCGAAAAAGTGTCGCAACTGTTCGACGCCGTCGGCCTGAAACCGGAGGTGCGCGACCGCTACCCCCACGAATTCTCCGGCGGCCAACGCCAACGAGTCGGTGTTGCGCGCGCTCTCGCCCTCGGCCCCAAACTGATCATCGCCGACGAGCCGCTCTCCGCCCTGGATGTGTCGGTTCAAGCGCAGGTGATTAACTTGATGGTAAGGCTGCAGCGCAAACTCCACCTCACCTACCTGTTCATCTCGCACGACCTTTCGGTGGTGGAGTATATCAGCGATCGAATCGCCATCATGTATCTGGGCCGCATTGTCGAAGAGGGGCTAAAAGAGACAATTTTTTCCCGCCCCATGCACCCCTACACTCAGGCCCTGACCGCGGCCGCCCCGATCGCCGACCCACGCGCCCGCCGCGACCGCGTGCCGGTGCAGGGTGAAACCCCGAGCCCGATCAACCCGCCCGCGGGCTGCGCCTTTCATCCCCGCTGCCCCTTCGCCGCTCCCATCTGCAGCCAGACCGTCCCGGCACTGCAACCCACCAACACTCCTGGTGATCCGGGCCATCGCGCTGCCTGTGCGCGGATGCATGAAGGGCTGTGGGGATAGTCACAAACCATCCGGGTGCTGCAACGGCAGCATACCGACCAACTTGCATTTTGTTGTTCAGCGCACCTCTTCCGCCACTTCCTCCGCCGCCGCTCACCGCCCCGGAGCAACCCTCTCTCCGCCCGGATCGTTCGTGGCCGAAACCGCTTCCCACCCGGCGGGGCCCCCGGCTCATCTGTCGCTAGTTGCCCAACACCCCGTCGGCGGATCCGGCTCAAGGCAAAGCCAACACACTCAAACTGTTGGCCAGGAGATTGGTGACAAATGCATGGTCGCCGTAAAACGCGATCTGCATCGGGTTGTGGTTGACCCCCAGATCGTATCCGCTCAGAATGGTGCCCCCGGCGGGATCGAGGCGATTTACCCGATTCGAGAGACTGGCAACAATCCACAGCTCCCCCCCCTGCCAGCGAATGTCATTCGGTGCGTGACCAACGGTATCGGGAAAGCGCGTAAACGTTTGCGCCCGCAGATCGACCACCCCCGCCGTCTCATCCAGGGAGTTCACAACATAGATGCGATCGGGGTCGGCAGGATCCGCGGCCAGCGCGACCGGACCATCCCCCACAGCCACCGCGCCAACCACCGCCCCCGCTCCATCCAACTCCAGCACCAGGTCGTCGTCGAAATCAGCGGCCACCAGCCCCCTACCGCCGCGCACCAGCGCCGCGGCCTCAAACCCCGCATCGGACTGCCAGGAGCGGAGCAGCGCACCGGTCGCAACATCCACAGCGGCCACGCCCGACTCGCCATACGAGCCCAGCCAGAGCGTATCGCCGCCGCCGCTGACCGCGGCGCCCGGTTGCCCCCCAACCTCGATGCTGCGGAGCAGCGCGCCGGTGGCAACATCCAGCACCTCCACGCGACCGGCCCGCGGACCGTAATCGCCGGTGCAAACCGCCGCCAGGAATTCGCCCGCGGCCCCGGCCCGCACCAGCCGCTGGGGGTTCACGCCGACCGCGGTGGTCCGGACCACCACGCCGCGCTCCGGGTCGATCCAGCTCACCCGGCCCGGCCCAAAGGCGCCGGTGCCGAAGTCGAAATTCACTTCGCCGGCGGCGATCCAGTCGCCGACCGACGCAATTCCGGTCGGCCCGGTGCCGACCACGATCTCGGCCGGCAACTCCGGCGGCGGCGGAGCGGTGGCCTCGGTGCAAGCGCCGAAGAGCAGCGCCAGCGCCAACGGCAAAAGACCCAGCGGATGGATTCGCGCGGCGGCGGATGCTGAAAGTCCCCTCCGCGCAATTGTCGGTCTGCTCGTCACAGGGTTCATGGATTACCAGTGTTGGAAGTTGGAGCGGTGGTTGGCAACAAAGCAGCAGTCGGAGTATCGCGCAACGAATGGGCACCCCGCCCCGTGGTTCTGCCGCTCAGTTCCAGCGAAAACCGGATCTCACGACCCGGCGGCAACTGATCGATCACGCTGGGGTCATAGCGGTCGAGCAGATTGGTCACCCAGAGGCCGAGGTCGAGCTGCCAGGCGGAGCGGCGCAGGGCGACCCAGCGGGAGCCAAGGTCGACCACCAGGTGCGCGGGCACCCAGACCGTGTTGGCAACCGTTGCCGGTTCCTTGCCACGCCAGCGCAGCGTGGCTTCCAGGCGATCACCGCGCTTGGACTGCCAGCGCGCCCGGGTCCGCGCGCTGTATTCCGCCCGGTAGGGAAGCTGGCGGCCGAAGCCGTTGAGGTCGCCGGAGTCGCGGTTTTCGGCGCGCTGGCGACTGCAACCGACGCCGGCTTCAAAGGCGCTGCCAGGGCGCCAGTCGAAGCTCCACTCCCAGCCGGAAAAACGCACCCGCGGCAGATTGACCGGTCGCCACTGCAGGGCGGGACCGGCGCGCCACTCGATCCAGTCGGTGACACTGCTGCGCCAGGCGCGCAGGGCCGTGCGCCAGCTCGAAGCGGGAGAGGGAGAGCCCTCGATCGCAGCGTCGAAGGTGGTGGAGCGCTCCGGGCGCAGGTCGGGATTCCCCTGAACATTGAGGTCGCCGCCCCAATAGAGGTCGTTGAGAGTGGGCAGGCGAAGAGCGCGGGCGCAACCGGCGCTCAGTTTCCAGGTGCCGCGGGCAAGCGCGGCAAGCGGCGCTCCAGCGGCAGTTGCGGCCGGCGCGTCGCCGGGAGCGGCGATCTCGAAACCGATGCGCGGCTGCCAGTGGAAACGGCCGGAGGTCGCGCCGGTGCCCTCCCGCGCCCCACTCCAGTCGCCGCGCAGGCCGATCTGCAGGCGCTTTTCCCAGTTCGCCCGGGCGTTCTCTCCCCACACCCACTGGCCCCCCAGATCTGTCTCCTACACACATCTCCGAGCCCACGATACCAGATAGGACATCCTATGC
>JALXCG010000773.1 GCA_026991065.1 Gemmatimonadota bacterium
CCCACTTCCGCGGCCCTCGACCCGCTCCTCGATGCGGCCCGCGCCACCCCCTACGCCCCGCTTTTCGCCGCCCGCGCCGGCCGCGCCCTGCTCGCCGCCGACCACCCGACGGCCGCGATTCGCTGGCTCCATCTCGCCCCGGCGTTCGAACTGGCGTCGCCGCTCACCTGGTACCACCTGGGCCGTGCGCAGCTCGCCGCCGGTGACCGCCGCGGCGCCCGCCGCTCCTGGGCCCACGCGCTTTCGCTGGAGCCCGCCCTGGCCGGCGCCGCCCCCTTTGCCGACCCGACCGATCCCGCTTTTGACCGGACCCGGCGTCTGCTCGCACGGCTGGCCCCGGGGGTCGCGGATGCCGCGGCCGATTCAGCGGGCGTCGCGCCGGCTCCCGCGGCAACCTGGCATCCCAACGCCCGCCTCGAAACCAGTCATGACGCGGACCCTTGGCGCTCCACCGCCGCCTTCGTCTTTCGTCGTCACGGCCTCGCCGGCACCGCGCTGGCGATCCCCATCGACCTCAACGCACCGCAACCGATCACCCCGCGGCGCCCGCTACTCCCACGCCTGCCCAACCGCGCCTGCGACTGGCTTCGCGAACACGCCACCTCTCCCCAAATGGTAGAGTAGGGTTTTGTTTCTCTGTTTTTCACCTTTTTCGGAACCTTCCCATGGCCACTCAATACGACGTTGTCGTCATCGGCTGCGGCCCCGCCGGTGAGCGCGCCGCCATCCAAGCCGCCACCGCCGACCGCCGCGTCGCCGTCCTGGAGCGTGCCAACGTCGTCGGCGGCGCCCGCGTCAACTGGGGCACCATCCCCAGCAAAACCCTGCGCGAGAGCGCGGTTCACGTCTACGCCCTGACCCGCCAGCGGCTCCACGGAATCCGCGCGGAGATCCCCGACGAGATCACAGTGGCCGACTTCATGCAGCGCGAACGTCAGGTGGTGCAGCGCGAGCTGGAGCTGATCAACCAGTCGCTCGCCCGCTTCCCGATCGAGCTTTTTCGCGGCGAGGGGCGCATCATCGACCCCCACCATGTCGCGCTCGTCGGCAGCCACGGCCAGACCCGCATGGTGCTGGAAACCGAATATATCGTTATCGCCGTGGGCACCCGTCCCAACCGCCCCGCCAACGTTCCCTTCGACGATGAGTGCGTCTTCGACAGCGACACCATTCTCAGCCTGCCGCGCATTCCCAAATCGCTGGCGGTCCTCGGGGCCGGTGTCATCGGCGTGGAGTACGCCGCAACTTTCGCCGCGCTCGGCATCGAAGTCACCCTGCTCGATACCCGCGCCGAGTTGCTCCCCTATCTCGACCGCGAGATCGCCGGCATCCTCGAACGGGAGTTGCGCCGCCTGGGCATCGCCATCATCCACGACGACAAGCATGAGTCGATCAGCCGCATCGACGGCGACCCGCCCCTGGTCCGCTGCACCACCGCCGGCGGCCTGCAGATCGAAGCGGAAGCCCTGCTCTACAGCGTCGGCCGCGACGGCAACTCCGCCTCTCTCGGCCTGGAGAATGCCGGCATCACCCCCTCCTCGCGCGGCCTGATCAAGGTCAACGAGAACTACCAGACCGACCAGCCCAACATCTACGCCGCCGGCGACATCATCGGTTACCCCGCGCTCGCCAGTACCTCCATGGAGCAGGGCCGCCAGGCGGTCCGTCACGCCTTCAATCTCTCCGGCCACGCGGTGCGCACCGATCACCTCCCCTTCGCCATCTACTCCATTCCCGAGGTGAGCTACATCGGCGAAACGGAAGAGACCCTGCGCGCCGCCGGGCGCGACTACATCGCCGGCCGGGGCCTCTACGCCATGAACCCGCGCGGCCAGATCGCCGGCGACACTGGCGGCCAACTCAAGCTCATCTTCTCCGCCGACACGCTGCAACTGCTCGGTGTTCACATCGTGGGCCTGGGCGCCAGCGAGATGATCCACACCGGGCAGGCCCTCCTGGAATCCAAAGCCAGCGCCGCGCAGATCGCGGAAACCCTCTACAACTACCCCACCCTCTCCGACCTATACCGCCACGCCGCACTGGAGGCGATCGTCGCCGCCCGCCGGCGCCAAGAGTGATCCGGCGCTGCTCAACCATTCTCCCAGACACTCCAGGGGTTTGCCGCCATGACCTCCGCCACGCCCGCGCCCACGCCCGAGGAAAACGCCCGACTCGCCGCTTGCGTCGAGGTGGGCAAGCTGCTCACCGCATCGCTGCGCCTGCCGGAGATTCTGGAGTGCATCATGCAGCAGGTGAGTCGCCTGATCGAGGCGGAGAACTGGTCCCTCCTGCTGCGCGATGAGGAGAGCGGCGCACTCCGCTTCGAGGTGGTGGTGGGAGTGGATGCGGCACTGCTCCGGGGCGTCACCCTGCCACGCGGGGTCGGCATCGCCGGCCACGTGGCGGAGCATGGCGAACCGCTGCTCCTTCCCGACGTCCACGCCGACCCCCGCTTCCACCGCGAAATCGACCGCCGGACCGGCTTCACCTCGCAGTCGATCGTCTGCCTGCCGCTGCGGATTCGGGGCCGGGTGCTGGGGGTGATCGAGGTGATCAACCCGGCCGACATGGAGCGCTTCGCCGAGCGCGATCTGCCGACCCTGCGGATTCTCGCCGACTACGCCGCGATCGCCCTGCAGAACGCCCGCGATGTTGAAGCGATCCGTCGCCTCAGCATCACCGACGAATACACCGGTCTCTACAACGCCCGCTATCTCCACGACCTGCTCGACCAGATGATTCCGGAGAAAGCGGAAGAGCCGGGCCCACTCTTCTCGCTGGTCTTCGCCGATATCGACAACTTCAAGCGGGTGGTCGACAGCCACGGTCATCTGCTCGGCAGCCAGGTGCTCAAGGAGGTGGGGCGGACCATGGCGCTGGCGCTCGGCCCCAACGACACTTTGGTCAAGTATGGCGGCGACGAGTATGTCTTCGTGCTCCCGGGGCGCGACAAGAGCGAAGCGCGACAGTTGATCACGCAGATCCTCGAAACGATCGCCGCCACCACCTATCTGGCCCGGGACCCCGACCCGGTGCGGGTCACGGCCAGTTTCGGCATCTGCACCTATCCGGCGGATGGGCTCAGCAAGAAGGAGATTCTGCTGCGGGCCGATGCCGCGCTCTACAGCGTGAAGAACTCCACCAAGAACGGGGTGGCCGTGGTGTGAGGTGACGGGTGCGCGCCGGTGCGACTCCCACTCCCCGTGGCGCGGCCGAGGTGGCGCCGGCTGATCAGCCGTGTGGGCAAATCGGAACAAACTGGTTATAATGCGCTCGAACCCATTTCAGCGGGGCGGTGAGATGCCGCGCCGCCGCAGGAGAGCGCCATGTCCCCGACGCCGCGCCTACGCCCCGATTTCGAGATCGCGCTTCCGGTCGCAGGCGCGGTCCTCTTCGCCCACCTGGAGGCGCGGCTGGCGCAACCGGAGGTGGCGATCGAGGGCCAGGTTTTGAGCCGGCATGCCTGTCTGCGCCTGCCGGCGGCGCGCCGCACGCTGCTCTCTCCCTATCTGGAGTTGGATCTTCTGGGCACTGAGGAGGCGCCACTTTTGCGCGGCCGGTTTGCGCCGCAGCCCAATGTCTGGACCGGCTTCATCGCGCTGCTGGCCTTGATCGCCATGCTGGGATTGGCCGGCTCGATGTACGGCTTTGCCCAGATGACGCTCGGCCAGACACCGCTCTGGCTCTGGGCCGCGCCGGCTGCCGCCGCGCTGATGGCTTTTGTCTGCGGGGCGGCGTTCATCGGCCAGGGACTTTCCGCCGAGGAGATGTTCGAACTGCGGGCATTCCTGCAGTGCTCGCTGCAGGAGTTGGCTCAGGAGCAGGCGGGGCCTCTTCCGGATCTCGCCCGGTGGCAACCGCGCTCAGGAGCCGGGAGCGGGGCCGCTGGGTGATTTGCAACTTCGGCGAGGAGCGGCGGGGCGAAGCGCACCTTGCACCGACGCCGGTACCGGCATGCCGGGCAGCGCAGAGTCGGTGCAGTGAAAAGGAAGAAGACAACGAGCGGAAAGCGCGCGGCACGGGGTTATTCTTTTGGTTCCACCGCAACTTGAATTCGCCCGCCGGTTCGTCGCCGGCCCCTCCTGCCCAGGGAGATGATCATGCGTCCACTGCACCGTCCGCTCGCGCTTTTCGCCTTCGCCGCAATCCTGGCCGCGCCGGCCGCCGCCTACCAACAGGGGGTCAATTGCGGCGGCAAGAAGACCCGCACGATGGGCGATGGCGCGGTCTACAGCAAAGATCGCGAGTACAATGCCGGCGACGGTTTCGGTCACATCGGCGGCGAGGCGATTCGGCCCGATCTGATCGCCAGTTTGTCGCCACTGGGGGGGATTGTGCCCGGGGTGCAGGAGCGGAATATTCTGTCGTCAAGGCAGGTCGGCTGGCAGGAGTATCGTTTCGATCTTCCCAATGGACGCTATTTGGTGTCGTTCCATTTTATGGAGTGGTCGGTCCATTGGAGCGGGATTCGGGTGGAGGATATTCTTGCCGAGGGCCAGGTGGTGCTGCCGCAGTTGGACATTTTCGGCGCGGTGGATCGGCTCTATGGGCTCAACCTGCGGCGGATTGTCGAGGTGGATGATGGGCAGCTCAACATCGAGGCGGTGGCGATCGCCGGCGAGCCGCTGCTCTCGGCGATTCATGTGGAGACAGTGGTGGAGGACGGGGTGGCGCCCCCGGTGCCCTCGGCGCTGGCGGTGGTTCCCGGCTACCGCGCCAATGTTCTCACCTGGACCACCACCTACGACCGCGACCAGCTCGGGGTGGCGATCCTGCGCAGTACTGATGGCGCTCCGGAAGAGCTGATTACACCCGATCCGGTGGTGGCGACCCGCTACATCGATCGCGATCTGTTGCCCGGCCATGATTACACTTATCGGCTGGTGGCGGTGGATGCCGGGGGAGCGCAGAGCGCGCCGTCGGTCGCGGTGACGGGGGTGCCGCTGGCGACGGAGGATTCGCCGCTGCGGGTGATGGGGTTCGAGATGGCGCAGGAGGATCTGATCTGGCTCAACACCCATCGCCAATCCGACGACTACCTACCGGCGGAGTTCTGGACCCTGGAGCAGGATTGGCCCGACGCGGGGTTGCGTTATCGTGGCAACACTTCGCGCTCCAATGTGAAGAAGAACTACAAGATCAAGCTGGACGCTCCGCTCTTCGAGGGGCAGGATCGGATCAATCTGGCGGCCCACTGGGCGGATCCGTCGATGCTGCGCGAGTGGCTCTCCTACAAAGTGATGCGCACCACGCCCATGGCAACCGGCGCCACCGACTGGATCCACTTCGAACGCAACGGTGATTTTGCCGGGGTCTATCAGAGCGCGGAGCAGGTGGACGACCATTTTCTGGAGGCGCGCGGCTTGCAGGGGTCAATCTGGAAGGCGCTGGATGGCTCCTTCGTGCGTCATGGGAATGAGGCCGCCTACTACGGCGAGTATGAGCTGAAGGTGGGGAGCTACAGCGATTTCGCGGACCTGGCGGCTCTGATCGACGTGGTCGCCCTGAGCGACGATGCGGAGTTCCGCACCGAGATCAAGAAACACCTCGACGTGGAGCGGTTCTTCGACTTCTACGCCGGCAATGCGGTTTTCGCCGGGTGGGACATCACCGGCTGGAACTTCTATCTCTTCCGCAATGCCGAGAGCGGCTTGTTCGAGTTCATTCCCTGGGACATGGACGCAGCCTGGGAGATGGAAAACGTGGGTTTGCCGATCGATACGTCGACCCGCGCCCACCCCAATCTGCTTCTCTTCTGGAATCGGCTCTACGATCGCATGACCACGGTTCCTCAGTATCGGCGAATGCTGGCGGTGCGGGTGCAACAGTTTATCGAGGGGCCTTGCGTGCCGGATACGCTGACCCAGTGGGCACGCGACAGTTGGAGCAGCATCCGCCCCGAGGTGGAGCGTGACAATTACAAGTTGGGCTGGGAGGATATGAGCGACTTCGACAACGGCGAGGCGGCGCTGGAGAATTTCATCGCCCAACGCAATGCCAATCTCTATTCGCAGTTGGCAACGTTCGCTCCCGATCCGCTGGTGAATCTCTTCGTCAATGAGGTGGTGCTGGACAACCGCAACGGCGCGGTGGACGAGGCGGGCGAGCATGAGCCCTGGGTGGAGATCCACAATTTCGGCAATGAGGCGATCGCGCTGGACGGTCTTTGGCTGAGCGACGGTAGCGCGGCCTGGGCCTTCCCGGCCGGCACCGAGTTGGCGGCGGGCGAAGAGTTGGTGGTGTGGCTGGATGGGGAGAGTGGCGAGGGACCGCTGCACACCGATTTCCGCATCGGCGGCGATGCGGCGCAACTGGTTCTGGCGGCGGCGGACGGCACCCCGATCGACCAGTTGGTGATCCCGCCGGCGGCGCGCTGGAGCGATGTGGCGGCGGCGCGAGTGGAGGATGGAGCCGCCCTGGTGCAGGCGGCGGCGCACCCCACTTTTGCCGCGGCCAACGATCCCACGGCTCTGGTAACGGTGGAGCTGAATGCGCCCAGCGAGGTTTTTTCCGGCGCCACGCTGGAGGCACAGTTGACCCTCAGCAATCAGCGCGAATTCACGCGCACGGTGCAGCTCGCGCTGCGCGCGGAGACACCGCTGGGCGACCTGGAATTGGGGACGCTGACGCTGACCCTGGAGCCGCTGCAGAGCCTGGATGGCGCGCTGCCGATCCCGGTTCCGGATGGCATCGAGCCCCTGCAGGCGCGCCTGGTGGCGACACTTCGCGATGAATGGGGCGCGCCCCTGAACAGCGCCGAGCAGGCGGTCGCGGTGCGCGACCCACGCCTGCCGAACTTGGTGGTGAATGAGTTGATGGCATCCAATGACACCACCTACGCGGATGAGAGCCGCGATTTCGATGACTGGGTGGAGCTGTACAACCGCGGCACGAACGCCGTTCACCTGGAGGGTCTCTACCTTTCCGACGATCCCGCCGACCCTACCCAATGGCCGCTACCGGAAGCGGTGCTGCAGCCGGGTGAGCGGATTCTGGTGTGGTGCGACAACGACCCGGAGCAGGGTTGGTGGCACGCCCCCTTCAAGCTGAGCAAGTCGGGCGAATCGGTCGGAATTTTCGATCTCGATCTGCGCGGCAATGGGGCGCTGGACCTGGTGAGTTTCGGGCCACAAACCACCGATGTGAGTGAGGGGCGCTCACCGGACGGGAGTGACAACTGGACGGTGCTGCCCTACCCGACGCCGGACGCGCCGAACCCGTAAGAACGCGCCTGCGCGCCGTCGGGCACCGGCGGCATACAAGGGCCGGATCCCGCACCACCAAACACAGGCGAACCGCACGGGGCGTTGGCTCCGCGCGGTTCGCCGCGTTGGCTCGCGCCCTTGCCGGGGCTACGGAAGCATGAGGGTCATGTGCTTGTCATAGCTCGCATGATAGAGACGCTTGTAGCCATCGATGGTGCGTGACCAGGCGTGCAGGCGAAAATCGTAAGCACAGGTTTCCGGCCAGGAAGCGTAGCTGAAGAGTTCGCCCGAGATTCCGGTCCACTGATTCAAGGGGTTGGGCACATAGTAGTCGGAGGCAATCGTGAACGACTGATTCTCGCCATAGTTGGCGCTCAGGGTGTAACTGAGAAGGTGGCCCGCGGCGCTGAACGCGGTGCACTCGAACTCCAGCGGATCGTTGGCGGCGAGAGAGATGATGGCGCAGGCATCGACCGGCGCTCCTGCGTAGCGCACCTCATCGATCGAGACGACCGGGCGGGAATTGTCGATGGTGAGGATCAGGGCGTTGAGCGACTCCGGAATGGTCAGCTCCGAGCCGTCGGGGCGGAACGCGCGGAGCCGCACGGTGTATTTCCCCGCCTCGAATTCCCGTGTATTCCATTGAATCATCAGGTCATCGAGATACCACTCCTCACCCGCCGCGGGAACCTGATAGTGACCATCGGCGTCGGGAGCAATCACCCGGTAGACATATTTGTGTTGCGCCGGATCCCAGATGTAGTTACCCCAGGAGTCGAGCAGGGAGAGAAAATCGCCCTCCGCCGGGGCGGTCTCGCGCGTCGGCCAGCGGGCGGCTTCGACCGCATATTCGGCGACGTTGTAAGCCCGATGTTCATCGAAATTGCCGAAGATCTGCAGCGCCCCGCCAAAAGGAGCATCTTCCACATGGAACATGTAGCCGGGCTCGGTGGTGGCATAGCCCTCGGAGTCGATCTCGGTGGCCGGAATCAAGCCGACACCGGAGAAGACCAACCCCGGATCATAAGGTGGACCGGCATCCAGAATCGACCAGTTGGGGGCCTCGGCGTTGCTCTGAATGACAGTTTCCACCATGTTCTTGACCGTGGTGATGCCGTTGGATTGGTTCATGAAAGCGACAGTCTGGAGATCGGGCGCCATGGTGGGGTTGTTGCCCCAGGAAACCGAAACCTGTTCCACGTTGGAGCCGTCGGGGTCCATCTGATAGATCTCGCCCGCGGCAAACACAATCTTGCTGTCATCGGGAGCCCACGCGGGGGCGAATCCGCCAGCGTGAATCCTCTGCTCACTGCCGCCGTCGGCATCGATTGTGTAGATTCCATCGCCTTGGCTGCAGAAGACGATTTTGGAGCCGTGATGGGACCAGTTGGGGTGATCGCCATAGCGCTCGGTAAGCAATCGGCGGTTGCCTCCGTCGGCGTCCATGATCCATACGCGATGATCGAAGAGGTAGGTGGTGCCGGTGGAAAAGACCAACTGGGAGCCGTCCGGAGACCAACTCGGGTCACTCCCTTCGTCGGCGATCTTCACCGGGTTGGAGCCGTCGGCATCCATCACCCAGATGCCGTTGTGATAATACTCGCCGAAAGCGATTCGGGTGGCGCCATTGTTGTAGGCGCCGTACCAGCCGAAGCTGCTCAATTCAACCGGATCGGAACCGTCGGTGTTCATCGACCAGATGCCGCCGCCGTAAGGTTTGCTGTAGAGGATCCGCTCGCTCGGACCCTGCGGATAGGCCAGGCTGCTCAACAGGAGAGCCAGGGATGTTGCCATTGCCGTTCGGATCATGCTGTGACGCATATCGACCGTCCTTGAATGTGCGCGGGGTTGCGGTGTGTGAGGTCGAGGACGCCGCTCTGCCCCGCGCGCTCGGAGCGACGTCGTCGCCGGCGCCCGCTCAGCGCATAGAGTGTGCCAGCGTTGCACGCAAGACCCGGAAACAACGTATAACTTGCGGTCATACAAGCGCTCACGGTTCTCCAAAGAGCACCATGCCGCGCCTTCCGGCGGCGCAATGCGTCGAATCAAACAACAGTTCGTCGGTGTCTCCGACAGCTGCGCTGTGCCGGCAACACCGCGCAATTCCGGTTCCGCCCAATCACCATCACCAAGGCTTGCCCGACAGCGCCGATCCTGCCATGATTCCGCAAGGTCGCCCCACGCTCGGCAGCAGTTGCTCGTTCCACACCTCCGCCGCCCTCCCGGAGAGATTCCGATGCTTCGCTCCACACTCACACCACTCACTCTGCTCCTGCTCCTCTCCGCTTGCGGCACCCCGCCGCCACGGAATGCGCCCCAGTCTCCGCCCCCCGCGGCGGCGGCGACAGAATCTTCGGGCGAGAGTCAGTCCCCCGCTTTTCTCTCCGCCTATCAATTGGTGTGGGCGGATGAGTTCAACGGCACGACGCTCGATCGCTCCAAGTGGACCCACACCCATCTGGGAAAACGCCACGCGGCTTTCAATCGGCGCGAGGCGATCTCGCTGGATGGCCGCGGACACCTGAACATCACCGCCCGGCTGCGCGCGGACGGCACCATCTCGACCGGAATGATCGCCACCAAGGGGCGATTCGAGACCACCTACGGCTACTGGGAGTGCCGCGCCAGGCTCCAGGATACAGGCGGCTGCTGGTCCGGGTTCTGGCTCAGCAGCCGCACCCTGGGTTCGATCATCGACGATCCCGCCGCCTGCGGTGCGGAGATCGACATCTTTGAATGCTTCCGCCCCGACCCGCCACTGATCGGCCATACGGTCCACTGGAACGGCTACAAGGAGCATCACAAAGTGGTGACCGGCGGCACCTACGACGCCCCGGAACTGACCGACGGTTTCCACACCTTCGGTCTGCTCTGGACCGCGGAGGAATATGTCTTCTATGTCGACGGCAAGGAGCGCTGGCGCACCGATCAGGCGGTTTCGCGGGTCCCGCAATACGCCATTCTGAGCCTGGAGGTCAAACCCCGCCATGCCAGGGTGGCACGCGCAATCCCCCGCTTCACGGACCGCTTCACGGTGGACTATGTGCGGGTGTATCAGCCGCGCTCCTGACCCGGCGTAGAGACCACCGGCGCCCGGCCCGCCGGGCTCAGGCTTCCTCCGCCAGGGTCGCGCCGCTCACGCCGCGCAATGAGGCGAGTGCCGCCTGGTCGATTTCGCGGCGGTCGTCGAGGCGCAGCGAAAGGATCTTGGATACCCCCACCTCCTCCATGGTGACGCCGAAGATGGAGCCGGCCGCCTCCATCGTGCGCTTGTTGTGGGTGATCACCAGGAACTGGGTGTCGCGGGTAAAATTGTTGAGCATCGAGACAAACCGCACCACATTGGCGTCGTCCAGCGGGGCGTCGATCTCATCCAGCAGGCAGAAGGGGGAAGGTCGCACGCGGAAGAGGGAAAAAAGCAGGGCGATGGCGGTCATCGTCTTTTCACCGCTGGAAAGCAGGGTGATCTTCTGCGGGCGTTTGCCACCGGGACGCGCGACAATGTCGATCTTGGCTTCGAGCGGGTCAACGCCCGGCTCCAGATAGACGTCGGCATCGCCATCGGCGAAGAGCTGGCCGAAGAGATCGCGGAAATTCTCGCGGATCTTGTCGAATGTGCTGGTAAAAGCGTCGCGGGCAGCCTTGTTGACCCGATCGATGGTCTCGGTGAGCGAGTCCCGGGCGGCCAGCAGATCGTCGCGCTGGCTGGTGAGAAAAGCGAGGCGCTCCGCCTCTTCGGCATGCTGTTCGATCGCCAGCACATTGACCTGCCCGAGGCGATCGAGAGAGCGGCGCAACCCTTCCAGACGTTCGGCCAGCGCGGTGGCGTTCTCGGGATCATCGGCCAGGTCGGCGGGATCCGTGGGATCCGCGGGATCCGTGGGATCGGGGGGGTCGCCGGTGGGAGCGGCGGCCGCAATGCCTGCCGGGTCGGTCGCCGGTCGCTCACCGCCGGTTGCGTCGTCGCCGTCCGCTGCATCGCCCGTCGTATCGCCCGTCGTATCGCCCACGGCATCGCCCCCGGCGGCGTCCGCCGCA
>JALXCG010000774.1 GCA_026991065.1 Gemmatimonadota bacterium
GCAGAGGATCGCCGGGGGCGGCGAGGCCGCGGGGGGCGAGGCCGCAAGAGGCACGGAAGTTGAAGGGGGTGGTGAGGTGCGGCCGGATCTTTTGCTGATCCTGGTTGATACGCTGCGGGCGGACCACCTGGGCTGCTACGGCTACGAGGTGCGGCCAACCACGCCAACGCTCGATTCGCTGGCGGCCGGCGGTGCCTGTTTCGAGCACGCCTATGCTCAATGGACCCGGACGGCGCCCTCTCACGCGACCATCTTCTCCGGCCTGTACCCCCATGATCACGCTCTCCTGGCGAACGGGAGCGTTTTGTCCCGGGAGCCGCGTCTGCTGGCCGAGGCGCTGCGCGACGCCGGCTACCAAACCGTGGGGTTCGTCTCCAATCCCTTTATCGGCCGGCGCTATGGCTTTGATCGCGGCTTCCAGGTCTATGTTGAAACCGCCGATTTCTCACTTGCCGGTGCGCCGCCGGCGGCATGGTTGCGGCGCCTGCCCCTGGTGCGTTTTTGGGATCGCCGCCGTGACCAGGAGCCGGTCAGCAAGATGGCAGTGCAGTGGCTGGAGCGCCATCCGGCCGGCGGGGAGTGGGGCGGGAAGAAGGAGGGGCACGAGTGGCAGAAACCGGTGGCTCTGGTTGTGCAGTGGGTGGATCCGCACATGCCCTATCTGCCGCCGCGCCGGTGGCGCAACGCGTTTGCCGGGAACTACAGCGGCGACCTGCGGGGAACGCGGGCCCAGATCGATGCGATCAACGCCGGGACCCTGACTGTTGATGTGGCGGACATTGATCACATGGTTGCGCTCTACGACGCGGAGATTCGCAACACGGACGAGGGCATTCGACAGGTGTTGGATGCTTGGCGGAGAAACCGTGGGGCACGCCCAACTCTGGTTGCCATGACCGCGGACCACGGCGAGAACATGGCTGAGCACGAGGAGTGGTTTCGGCATCCTCCCGAGGTCTATGAGAGTGCCGCGCACATCCCGTGGATTCTCAGCGGGCAAGCCCGACTGGGGAGCATTCCGCCAGGCGTGAGAGTGCGCGAACCGGTGGCGCATCTGTCTTTCGCCGCTACACTTCTCGACCTGCTCGGCATCGAAGCACGCCTCGGGCGCGGTGGAGAGAGCGTGGCTCCCCTGGTTGCTGAAACTGCGGTGGTGCGGGCGCTCGGTGATGGCGCGCCGTCGCCCGAGCGCTTTGCAATCATCGAGGCGGCGCACGGGTCGGAGCGAAGCGTTGCCCTGGTCAGTGGTGATCGGTGGAAACTCCGGCGGAGTGTGACTCCGCAGGGTACCGAAGAGACCCTGTGGAATCTTGACGCAGATCCCGGGGAGCGTTCGCCCAGCGCAGCGCCGGCAATCAAGCATCGCTTGGCTGTGCAACTCGATGCCTGGTTTGCGACCCAGGATTCCGCGGCAACTGCTCTTCTGCTCCAATCGCAACCGCTGCCGGCCGATCGATTGGACGAGGGTACGATTCGCGCGCTGCGTGCTCTCGGATATCTGTGATTGCACCGAGATCTGGACCATGCCCAGGAAGAAATAGATGCAAAATCCCGCTCCCTGACGACACGCTGGGAACTCTCCCTTACAATGTCCGGGCAGATGCTGGATTTCCCCTTTTGCAGATAACTGGACTTTCCTGAATACCAAGGACAGGACGATTCTTCATGCTTTTCTCTTTCGATCTGCCTTTGGCGCCCCGCTTCGTCAAGTCGGCGCTGCTACTCACCCTTGCGGCCGCGAGCGCGGCGAATTCCGAGAATCTGCTGGTCGACGGCACCGGCTTCGAGACCGGGCAGGACGGCTGGGAGGTCGTGGCCTACCGCTTCATCCAGGATCCGGCAAATCCCAATACCCGCTACATCAATGCTTTCGATCTGGAGTCGGCACCGGCGGATACCGTGCCGGAAGGCTCCTACATGCTGGCGCTGAAGGGGGATCCCTGGCTGCAGGAGCACGAGGTTCGGTGGCCGATGACCGCATTGGAGCCGAACACCGATTATACTTTCAGCGTCTACACCAAAGGTGTGATCGACGGCTTCCCGGTGAGTGATTGCGAGCCATTGGGCGTGTCCGCCGAGCTGCGCGTCAGCAACGGGGATTCCGATGCCCTGCGAAACAGCAGCATGCGCTCGATCGAGGGGGGCGTTCGCTCCTGCTGGTCACGCCTGGTGTTTCAGTTCAACACCGGCGACATCGATCCCCAACGTGAACATCCCGAGGGCAAATACAGCTTCCTCTTGGTTTTCAATACAACGCGCCAGGCGTGGTCGAATCAGCGCAACTACACCATCTATCTGGATGCCGTGCAGTTGGAAAAAGGTACCGCACCGAGCAGTTACGCTGCGGCCGGGGCGTACGATATCGGTATCGATGTCAACCCGACCGAAGTGGATGATCCGGTTGAGGAGCGCGCACTCCGCCAGTACAAGTTTTTCGAAGAGGATGAGCCGCTGCAGTTCCGCTACTGGGTGCATGCGGCCCCTCACCAGGAGCGGCCGCGGTTTGTCGGCTATCGCGTGCTCGACGCCTACATGCTCGAAGACAATGGCACACCCAAGGTCTGGATCGACCGGCAGCGAATCCCCGATCCCGGGGACGGGGTAGGAACCTTCGAGATCGATGCTGCCGCACTGGCTGGCGGCAGCGGAGTTTACCGCATTGTGGTCGGAGCACCGTTCGAGCAAGTGTCGGAGACCTTGATCGTGGGGGTGCTGAAGCCCCAAAGCGACTACATGAACATCGACCCGGAGGGGATCATCTTCGGTGCTCAAGTCGCCAACTATCGCTATGTCCACATGTCACGCAACTACGATGGTTACGATGGCAATGATGTGCCGGAGTGTGCGGATGCTCCTTATGGGGATCCCAATTGTACCACCAAGCGACTTCTCCTCGCGGGGCCTGACCCAGCACTCTCTTTCACCATCCTGCGTCGTCTGGGCATCAACCACCTGCGGATCAAGCACGTTTATCTGCCCGTCGGCTATGCGCCGATCAGCAACATCAATGGCACCTGGGACCTGACCCAGGTCAAGTGGTTCACCGAGTTGGCGCAGAGCTATGGCATGCACATCAATGCAATGCTCGGCGACAAGGCGGACGCGATCGAAAACCCGGCCAGCGAGGCGGTTCTCGGCTACCCCTCCTGGATGAGCCCGACAGAGTCGGGATGGAACGCCTTCCTGGCCGGAAATGAACGGGCCTATCGTGAACTCGCGAACGCCGTTCCAGGCCTCGTGACATCTTGGGAGGTGTTCAACGAGCCGACCAGTTCGCGCAACAACTTCACCGTCGCCCAACTGATTCAACTGGATAGTCTGGCTACTGATGTTTTTCACGAGCGCGATCCGGGATCCCGAACGGTCGGGTTCGGGTTGACCGGCATGAGCCCCCGCGGGCTGATCCCCTCCGGCCCCTTCC
>JALXCG010000775.1 GCA_026991065.1 Gemmatimonadota bacterium
CAAGGGCGGTTGATGCCGGGTGGCGGCGGAATCGGGGCATGATCGGCGGGGGGGAGGCCCCGCCGGCGGCCACCGGTGGGCCGGCACCTTTTTCATGAAAGACCACCGGCGCGGGCGGGGGAGCCTCCAGTCCGCGATTGGTGCTTTAGGATCTATTTGTGGCAAGTAACAAAGGGCACGAGCGGAAGGCCGCCGGGCGCGGCGCCGGGCAGCGCCGGGCGCGGGTGCGGCGCACCAACAACGAGGTCGCGGAGCCGGCGGTGCACCGGCAGATCATCATCGATTCCGGCGACGAGGAGACGCGCATCGCCATCGTCGAGAACCACCGCCTGGTGGAGCTGCTGGTGGAGCGTGAGTCGGAGGAGCGGATTCTCGGCAACATCTACAAAGGGCGCGTGACCTCGGTGCTGCCGGGGATGCAGGCGGCGTTTGTGGATATCGGGATGGAGAAGAACGCTTTTCTCCACTTCTCCGATGTGATCCCCAATCTGCCGGATGCGGATGCCGACTTCGGCGAAGAGGGGCCGGATGTGCCGGAGCAGCCGCCGGATTCGATCTCTGATGTGCTGCAAAAGGGGCAGGAGATTCTGGTCCAGGTCACCAAGGAGGCGATCGCCGCCAAGGGGCCGCGCGTGACCACCAATCTCAGTGTTCCGGGGCGCTACCTGGTGCTGATGCCGGGGCTGAGCCAGATCGGCATCTCCAAGCGGATCGAGCAGCGCGATGAGCGCAAGCGGCTGAAGAGCATTCTCGATGAGTTGGGCGAGTGCGACGGTTTCGGTTTTATCGTGCGCACCGCGGCGCAGGGCAAGTCCTCCAAGGAGTTCAGCGCCGATGCCAATCACCTGTCGCGGATGTGGCGGCGGCTGCGCAGTGATGCCGAGAAGCGGCGCGCGCCGGTGCGGCTCTACCGCGAGTTGACCCTCACTTCCGGGTTGATCCGCGACTTTTTCACCGCCGAGGTGGATTCGCTGATCATCGACTCGAAAGAGCGCTACGAAGAGATCAGCAACTATCTGGAGGATTTCGCACCGGAACTGCGCAAGCGGGTCAAGCTCTACGAAGAGTCGATCCCGATTTTCGATGCGTTCGACATTGAGCGGGAGTTGGAGGCTTCGCTGGAGCGGGCGGTGCCGCTGCCCCATGGCGGCTACATCGGCATCGACCATACCGAAGCGCTGGTGGCGATCGATGTCAACACCGGCCGCTACACCGGCCGCAAGGATCCGGAAGAGACGATTCTGCGCACCAATCTGGATGCGGCGCAGGAGATTCCGCGGCAGTTGCGGTTGCGCGATGTCGGCGGGATCATCGTGATCGACTTCATCGACATGGAGTCGGAAGAGAACAAGCAGCGCGTGCTGCGGGAGTTGCGCGCCAATCTGCGGCGCGATCGGTCGCGCACCAAGACCCTCAAGATCAGCGAGATCGGTCTGGTGGAGATGACCCGCAAGCGGGTCGGGCCGTCGCTGCTGCAGCGTTTCTCCGAGGCCTGCCCCTGCTGCAAGGCGCAGGGGCGGATCCTTTCGCGAGAGACTTTGGCGCGGCGCGTCGAGCAGGCCCTGCGGCGGGCGGCGATCTACCTGTATGAGAATGATCTGGAGGTCTGGGGCCATCCCCACCTGATCAACTATCTGCAGAATGAGCACAAGCGCGCGCTGAAGGCGCTGGCGCGCCAGCACAAGTTGAAGGTGGGCTTTCACGCCACCGAGAATGTGGAAGTGGTGACCCAGTTCCGGATAACCTCCGCGGAGACCGGCCGTGATCTGAGTGCGCAGATCTGGGCTTGACGGGGATCCGAGCGGTTTCTATACTCTTTTTCTTTTGTAAAGTTGAGTCTGAGCAGGAGTAAAACTCGTGAGCTACGCAATCATGCGCAGCGGTGGCAAGCAGTTCAGGGCCGAGCCCGATGCTCGCATTCGCGTGCCGCGTCTGAATGAGGCTGAGGACGCCGAGATCGAAATCAGCGATGTCCTCTTGTATGCCGATGGCGACGACATGCGGGTCGGCAAGCCGACCGTCGAAGGCGTCACCGTGCGCGCGAAGGTGCTCGGGCATGGCCTGGGCAAGAAGGTGCTGATCAAGAAGTTCAAGCGGCGCAAGAACTATCTGCGGACGCGCGGACATCGGCAACCGTATACGTTGATCCAGGTGATCGGGATCGACGCCTGAATGTAGGTCGGGAGGCACCGCTTCCCGCGAAGGAAGGAGCCTGCAATGGCACACAAGAAAGGCGTCGGCAGTTCCAAGAACGGTCGCGATTCCAATCCGCAGTATCGCGGGATCAAAGCCTATGGCGGCGAGCAGGTGAGCGCCGGCGCAATCATTGTGCGGCAGCGTGGCACCCAGTTCCACCCCGGCACCAATGTCGGCATGGGGCGGGATTACACCCTCTTTGCACTGATCGACGGCTATGTCGCTTTCGAGCGCATGGGGCGCTCGCGCAAGAAGATCAGCGTCTACGCCACGCGTCCGGAGCCGGTCGAGGCCTGAGTCGGTCTCCGGAATCGGCAGAGAAGCCGGTTCGCAATCGACAGTCATGAGCCACCGCGGTTGCCGTGGTGGCTTGTTGTGTTGAGGGAGCGGCCGGAGAGCCGCGCGGGCGGAGCGCGAAGGAGGCGTGATGGCGGCGGAGCAGGGCGACCGGGAGGCGGAAGAGATTCTGATTCTGGGCAACGGCCCCTCGGCCACCGCCGAAGAGTGGGGGCACTGGATCGACCGGTTTCCGCTGGTGGGTCGAGTCAATAACTATTCGACCGCGGGGTATGAGGCGCGGGTCGGCCGGCGCACCGATATCTGGTTCAATGGCGCCAATCAGGGCCTGGTGGCCCGGGCCGAGGTGCCGCCGCGGGTGGTGGTGCTGATTCCGGGGGAGGTTCTGGCGCACAAAGGCCGCGCCATCGAAGCGCGGGTTCGGCGCCGGCTGCGGTTGCCGCCGGAGCGTTTTGAATTGGTGCCGAAAGAGGAGATTGAGGCGTTCGAAGCCGCGCTGGGCGACAAGCGGGTGACCACCGGCACCATGGCGATTCTCTGGGCGCTGCGGCGCTATCCGCGGGTGGTGATCCACGGTTTCGACTTTTTCCAGGGGTCGCGCGCCCATTACAACGACTCCGCCTGGCGCCGCTGGTGGGTTTGGGCGCTGCACCGCCCGGTGCGGGCTGAGGGGGCAGCCCGGGGGCTCGCGGGGTTCGCCGTGGCGGGTACGGCGATCCGCCAGCGGGAGGAGCCATGAGACGGACGTTCGCCCTCGTCGTCGGTGCGGCCCTCGCCTTCGCGGCGTGGCCGTCTCCGCCTCCGACGTCCCTTCCCGACCCGGTCCCGACCCAGACGGTGGGCCAGGCTCGGTTCCTCACCTGTGTGGCCCGGGCCGACCGTGGGGCCGATCCGCTGCTGGCCGTGGCTGCGAACCGGTCGGGGCCG
>JALXCG010000776.1 GCA_026991065.1 Gemmatimonadota bacterium
ACCGCTTCTTCTGGCGCTTTCGCTCCTCCTCAATCTCTATTTCGTCCTCAGCCATCTGCGGGCAGGTTCATCCGCGGATTCAGATTCGCGGCACGGGGACGAAACCAGTGTTGCGGGGGCTGAGGGTGGCAAGGGCAGCAGGACAGGCTACGCCACCGAAGGCGGCGCAGGGGCCACACACACGACGACGCTCGCGCGGGACTCCGGCCCACGCATATTCAGATCGCCTTTGCGCGGCTCGATCGCGGCTTCGCTGGAGAATGGCCTGCCCAAGGAAGAGGCGGACATGCTGGCGGCACATCTGGCACGGTCACTGAGTTGGCAGTTGAATCTGCGGGCGGATCCACGGCCGGACGACAGCTTCGCCGTCGTCTATCGCTATGGGCCCGAGGTTCAGCGGACCCCCGACCAGGGCCCCGGCGATCCCTTGGAAATCCTGGCCTACGAATACCGCAGCACGCGCCTGGCGCGCACGCTTCACGGTTATCGTTTTCAAACGACGGGCAGCCGCTGGCCGCTGCTCTGGGACGAAACCGGCAGCGAGATCGCGCTTCGCCTGGTCCATTCTCCGGTCGTTGAGTATGAGTCGATCACCGCGCGCCTGGGGGATGGACGCGGTCACGATGGGGTCGATTTCAAGGTCCCGGTCGGCACTCCGGTGCGCGCCCCTCACTCCGCCAAGGTTCTGCGCAAAAACTGGAATGTGCGCGCCAACGGCTTTTGTGTCGATCTGCTCTACGACGATTCCCAACTGCACGGGATCTTTCTGCATCTGTCGGATGTTCTGGATGATGTCGTCATCCCCGGCAAGCATGTGGCGGCGGGAACCACCATCGCGCTTTCCGGGAACACCGGCAAGACGACGAACCCCC
This sequence comes from Gemmatimonadota bacterium, assembly GCA_026991065.1. Lineage (GTDB taxonomy): Bacteria > JALXCG01. Next base: position 873 of record JALXCG010000776.1, read on the forward strand.
ATTTGCACTACGGCCTTCGCCGCGGGAAGAACCACTACCTGGACCCCTTCGCCGAGGAGACGACCACGCGACTGCAGATCGGCGCCGATGATGCTGCCGCATTCGCCGCCACGCGCGACCGGATGGATGCGTTGCTGAACGGGGCCGAGTGAATGGCGACGGCTCGTTCCCAAACCGGCAAACGATAGCTGCACCATGGTATTGAGCCGCTACATCCTGAAAGAACAGGCCGGCCCTTTCGCCTTTTCCATGATCGCGTTGACGGTGGTTCTCCTCCTCAACCAGATTCTGAAGCTCCTGCGCTATATCGTCGACAAGAATCTGGATCCACGTGTGGTCGGCGAACTCTTCCTGCTCTCCCTGCCGTTCATCATTGTGCTCACCATTCCCATGGCGGTGCTGCTTTCCTGCGTTCTTTCCTACGGGCGCCTCACCGCGGATTCCGAACTGGCCGCAATGAAGGCGTCCGGCCTTCCGCTCTATCGCATCATGGCGCCAACCCTGGTCGCTTCCGCGGTTCTCGCGGCCGGGCTGGTGGTTTTTCAGGACCGGGTATTGCCGGAAACCAACCACCGGATCCGCAATCTCACGTCCGACATCGCCCGCAAGCGGCCAACCTTCGCCATTGAACCGCAGCTAATTACGGAGTTGGACAAGAACACGCGTCTCAGGGTAGAGGGCGTTGATCACCGAACCGGAGCGCTGCGGGGGGTGCGGATCCTGCAACTGCGTAGCGGTGCGCCACCGGTCAACATCATGGCCCCGCGCGGCCGCATGACTCTGGACTCCGCGGGCGGGCTCACCCTGGAGCTTTTCGACGGCGAGATTCTGGATGCCGACCCGGACGACCCGCTTGGCCTGCGACGTACGCAGTTTACCGCCAACTCGTTCTATTTCTTGGTCGACGATGCTTTCGAGCGCACCAACTCGGACTACCGCGGCGATCGCGAGCTTTCGATCGGCGACCTGCGACAGCGGATCCGCGACGACCGCGTTCTGATGGTGGAAGAAGAGGCACGGGTCATCGCCGAGCGCAGGAAGAGCGCCTGGCCGCCGACGCGCGCTCAGGCTCAGCGCTGGCAGCGAAAAGCAAAGATCGTGGCAACCAAGGCACGAGAGATCAACAAGTATTGGGTCGAGATCCACAAGAAATTCGCCATCTCGGTGGCATGCATCTCTTTTGTTCTGATCGGCGTTCCCCTGGGTTCGATTCCGAATCGCGGCAGGAACGCACTCGGCATCGTGCTGTGTATCTTCCTCTTCATTCTCCACTACGTCTGTCTGGTCGGTGGTGAACGCTTTGCCGACCGGGGCATTCTCTCCCCGGCGGTCGCCATGTGGGCTCCCGATGTGGTGGTCTCCATCATCGGTCTGTGGCTGATTCGCATGAACAACTACGAAACCCTCCTGGTACGCCTGGGATGGCTCGACCGCCTCCTCTCCCGGCGTCGAATCGGAGCAAGTTCGCCGTGATCCTGGATCGCTATCTGGCCCGCCGTTATCTTTTGGTGTTGATCGGAGTACTGCTGACTTTCGTGGCGATCTTCATCATTGTCGACCTTTTCGACAACATCGACACCTACATCGACAAAGAGGCGACGGCAGGAACGATCGCCCGCCTCTACCTCTATCAGATTCCCTATATCGTACAGATAATTCTGCCCATCTCGGTCCTCATCGCCTGCTTCTTCGGTGTCGGAGGTCTCGCCGCGGCGGGCGAGATCGACGCCATGCGGGCATCCGGCCGCTCTCTCATCCGCATCCTCCTGCCGATCTTCGTCTGCGGCCTGGCGATCGCCGGAGTCGCCACTTGGCTGGCCACATCGGTTGTACCCCGGACAGAGCGGGAGGCGCGCAACATCAAAGAGGTCGAAATCCGTGGTCGTCCGCGCATCGACTACCAGTCCCGCCTGAACCTGAGCTACAGCGGAACCGGTGGCTACCATTACTTCATGCGGCGGTGGGACGGGCGCCGTTCGCTCATGGAGGGGGTAGAGATCATCCATACCGACGCCGCGGGGCAACTGCGCGAACACCTGCGGGCCGACAAGGGGCGGTGGGTAGATGGCGCGTGGGAGTTCGAAGATGGAGTCGTGCGCGAATTCGACCACGGAGAGGAGCAGAGCTTCTCCGAATTCCATCGGCTGCGGCGGCCGGACTTGGCGGAAAAGCCGGAAGATTTTTCTACGGAAAAACGGAAAACACGGGAATTGACCCTCAGCGAGTTGAGCAAGCGAATCGAGATCCAGCGACGCTCCGGGGAGCCGACCTACGTCGAAATCACCAACCTGCAGATGCGATTTGCCTTCCCCCTGTCGAGCTTTGTCCTGATTCTTCTCGGCGCACCGCTGTCGGCGCGGCGGATGCGCGGTGGGGCATGGATGGGGTTCATTATCTATGTGCTCGCAGGTTTCCTCTTCTTTGGGTTGATCCGCTTCTTTCAGACTCTTGGGGAGCATGGATCGCTCTCGCCCCTGGTCGCTGCCTGGTCGGCGGATTTGGGTTTCGCACTGCTTGGTGGCGGTGTGTTGATGTGGCGCCAGCGCGGTTATTGACACAGGGTTTGGCACAATGTTATAACGCAATTTACGCATTGCGTCGTACAGCAAGCTCCTTTTGCGTCAACCCTTTGCGATTCTCGGAGCAACTGCGAAGCAGTGCGGAATCGCGTGGCGCCAGCGCCAGCGCATTCATCACGCCAAGCCATTCCAGGAGACGACGGATGTTCATGAAGCCGCTCGCGATGGTCGCTGTGCTGCTCTGCGGTCTGGGCTTGTTCGCCCGCTCGGCAGAGATCAAGATCAAGGTGCTGCAAAAGGCCAAGCCGGACCACTCCCGCACGGACCAGATCGGCCGTCGACTCAAGCTCCTGCTCACTCTCGTGCTGGGGCAGAAGAAGATGTTCAAGGAGCCCGGCGCCGGAGTGATGCACGCGCTGATCTTCTGGGGCTTCCTGGTTCTTCTCTTCCGCAGTGTTTCTCTGATCGGCCAGGCGTTCTCCCCCGAATGGACGGTTTTCTGGTTCAGCCCGCCGCTCGAACATCTCTACACACTGACCAAAGATCTCGCCGAGTTGGCGGTCCTGGCCATGGTCTGTGTCGCTTTCTACCGCCGGCTGGTGGTCAAGCCGTGGCGCATCTCGCTCTCTTGGGATGCCAACTTGGTGCTCGGACTCATCGGCTTCCTGATGGTCTCGGACTTCGTCATGGACGGGGCCAAATTCCTTGTGCACCCGGGGAGCGCCGAGCAAGCGTGGGCTCCGGTTGGGTCATTGATTGCCGGCGCTTTCGCTGCGGGGGGAATGGGGCAGGGAACCGCGGCCACGATTCAGGAGCTGTTCTACTGGCTCCACATCTTCGCACTCTTCTTCTTCCTCAACTATCTCCCCTATTCCAAACATATGCACGTTCTTACCATCGTGCAGAATGTGTTTCTCTCGAACCTGCGGCCGGGCAAGGCACTGCGCCCAATCGAAGACATTGAGGAGCAGGAGACTTTTGGTGCCTCCAAGATTGAGGAGTTCACCTGGAAGGATTTGCTCGACATCTACACCTGCACCGAGTGCGGCCGGTGCATGACCAACTGTCCAACGACCCTGACCAACAAGGAACTCAAACCGAAAGAGTTGACCGAGGCGCACAAGCATCATCTGGCGAAGGCGACACCGGTCATTCTCGGCGAAAAGAGTGAGGAGGAGCTGTCGGAGTCGCTGATCGATGTTTCCAAGTGGCAAGCGATCTGGGACTGCACAACCTGTGGCTCCTGCGAAGAGAACTGCCCGCAGAACATCGAGTACGTTGGCAGAATCGTGGAGATGCGTCGCTACTTGATGTTGATGGAAGCGAACATTCCCAAGGAACTCAACGCGACCATGCGTGGGCTTGAGGCGAAATCCAACCCGTGGGGATTGCCGCCGGCTGACCGGGCGGCCTGGGCGCGTGAAGCCGGGGTTCCCACCTTCGCCGAACGTCCGGATGCGGAGTATCTTCTCTATCTGGGCTGCGCAGCTTCCTACGATGATCGCAGCATTCGCGTTGCCAAGGCCTTTGTCGCGCTACTCGACAAGGCGGGGGTTTCCTACGCCATACTCGGCGAGAGCGAAGGCTGCTGCGGCGATCAAGCACGGCGGCTCGGGAATGAGTATCTCTTCCAGATTCAGGCACAGACCAATATCGAGACGTTCAACGAGCTGGGCATCAAGAAGATCGTCACGACCTGCCCCCACGGCTACCAGGTTCTGAAGAATGAATATGGCGACTTCGGCGGCCACTATGAGGTGTTTCACCACACCGAGTTGTTGGCGCAACTGGTCGCTCAGGGACGCCTGCAGCCCACGAAGCCGGTGGAAGAGAAGATCACCTACCACGACTCGTGCTACTTGGGACGCTACAATCAGATCTACGATGCGCCCAGGCAGATTCTGGATGCGATCCCGGGTACGGTTCGGGTAGAGATGGAACGCTCCCGCGAGACCGGCTTCTGTTGCGGCGCCGGCGGCGGCCGGGCCTGGATGGAGGAAGAGGGCACCCGCGTCAACCAGGAGCGGATCGACCAAGTATCCGCGGTGCAACCCGATGCCGTGGCCAGTGGCTGCCCCTTCTGCCTCATGATGTTCAAGGACGGAATCGCCGAGAAAGGGATGGAGGAGGAGCTAAAAGCGCGGGATGTCGCGGAGATCCTGGCTGAATCCTGCCTCGGCTAGGAGCCTGTCGCACACTCCTATTCAAAAACAGCGTCCTGCGCGTCGATCGCCTGGCGAACCGCCCCCTGCATCTCATGTAGGCGCTCGCGTGCGGCGCGCACATTGCTGGCCCGAACCTCCTTCTTCTTTGCTTCCATCCGCTCGTGCAGCGTTGGCAAAAGTTCCGCCCCGAGCACAATCACCAACTCCTTCTCCGTGGTCTCCTTGCGCTCGTAGCCGGTCAGATAGCGAATGCCGAAGACCCACCACGGAAGATCCCGGAGGAAGGGGATCCCTTTCCTGACATGAAGCTCCTCGGTAGAGAAGAGCCCCGCAAGAGCGGTCTCCTCGCCATCCAAGAGGAACACGTGAGTTGACGCTTGGTTCTTCTTGATTTGTGTGGAAACCGCGTCCGGAATGGCCGACGAGCGCTCCGCTTCGATCTTCAGATGAACGAAGCTCAGGCCTTCGGTTTCGATCACATCCGGCTCGACAGTCAGAATCGTGCCGGTGCTGAAGAAATTGTCGATCACATTTCCGGCAAAATCGCGCGTCTTGATGGAGAAGTCGGTCCCGACCTGGATTCTCCCCTGCTGGCCGGACAAAACCGTCACCTGGGGACTGGCGATGATCTCACCGACATTCTCTGACTCCAGCGCCTTGAGATAGGTGGTTAGAGAGAGGCTACTGGTCAAGCTCTTTTCGCCCTGGATGTTGAACAGCTCCTCGCTCACCGCTTCACCCGCCGACAATTCCGCGGAACCACTGGTACTACCGGTCAACGACACCAGCCAGTCCACTCCCGCCTCGCGAATTTTCTTGCGATCCGCTTCGAAAAAGGTGGCGGAGATCATGACCTCACGACGATCCGCGCTGAGCTGCTCTTCTCCCTCGGCACCGGGCTTGGCACCGGCAGCTGCGCGAACCAGGTAGTGATCCCGGAACACCTTATAGGTCAGCCCATTGCTCCGGCAGATCATCTCGAACGCCTTCAGCCAGGGCATGTTGATGATGTCCACACCGATCGCCGGGTTGGCTGTGGCGAGATTGATGATGACACGTCCTTCGGTCTTGTTGGCGAGTGCGCTCAGAATGCCGAACGCCTCCTTGAGAGGTGTATCGCGCTGCAGTGAAACAAACTCATCGGGAGCCGCAGCACGGTTCCTGTTGGCCAGGTTGGTGACCACCGCGTCATCCGCGGCTGGAGCCGGGGAGGCGAGAAGCAGCAGCGGAGCGATTGCGGCAACAGCGACGAAGGTCGCGTGGCACGGGCGATGCCGGGGAGCATTGCGGCGAGAAGAGGCTGCGTATACAGGGCGAACCCAAGCGATCATTTGCACCACTCCATTCATTCTCCCCCTTGGGTAAACAATTCCAAATCAACCGTCTCGATCAGACCACCCTTGTTCAGCGTGAATCGGGCCGTACTTGCGGCGGTATTGATGCGCGTGAGATAGCCCAGATAGACCTCATCCCCCTCTTCCAGAGTCACCAACTCGCCGAACTGATCTTCAACAAAAGCATAGGTCGGTGAAAGCGCTCGCAAACTCGACCGCTCCACTTCCACCAGACCGAGATCATTCGGTGGCAGATGCTCCCGTACCAGGGGTGTGAAGGGGTTGTAGCTGATCCATGGGAATTTCGGTTCTTTGCGTGCCGCCAGAAGATCCGCGTGGGGACCATCCCCACCAACAAAGGCGCGAATGCGCAGGTTGAAACTGAGCTGACCATCGGCCGCTTCATCATCATCGACCCAACGCAAGCGGATTCCAGTTATTGCGTAGAGACTGCGCGCGTTTTCCAATTCCCAGATGAACCGATAGACGTCAATAAATGGGCCGGCGCCATGGAGTTCCAGTTCCACATACTCGGCATCGCCCTGCTTGGCCCGTTCGACAAAGCTGTAGCTGTAAGGCAAGCTGTGACACTTGGATTCGGCAATGTGAGTGATCGCGCCGTAGACGTCGTGAGCCGCGGATATGGCGGGGATGAGGTGCGAGCGCGCGGCCCAGTCCTGCGCCGCCTGGTCGCGGCGTTTGCGCACCTCTTCAATCTGGGCGGCCATGGCTTGGTAGTCGGCCAGGTCTTCTTGTCGCTCCTGTAGTTCCTTCTGCGCCTTGGAAACGCGGGCGGGCAGATAGACGCGGACCCCCCAGGTTCCGGCGCCGACAATGAGTCCACCGACAAGCGCAATGGTCAGCGTATTTCGAAGGCGGATGTTCATGCGTCGGTCCCCCCTCCGGGTCCGTGCCCGGGCGGCATTGCGGGCGGTTCATTACCGGGCGACTGCGCCCCGGCAGAAGTGGGAGGCTTGTTCACATTCGCTCCCTGGGGAGGCGGATTGGCTGCCTTCAGCGCCGCTTCCAAAGCCCGCGATGCGGCAATCTCTTTCTCGACTCCCGGTCCCGAGACCAACTCGAAGCGATAGATGGGACGAGTCCGCACGCGCAACTCGGTCGCGCTGCGCAGTACCACCTCGCCCATGCGCGTCGCAAGTTCCGGCAGCCGCGGGCGGCGCACGGTCATCCCCTGCAGCTCCATGCCCCCCTTTGCGTCCGCCAGCACATTGATCCAGCAGCCCCCGACCTGACGGAACTGGGTAGACGCCGAGGTGAGAAAGTCGCTCCACAGGTATCGGGAAGAAGCCAATCGGTCCAGCCGCGCCAGGCTGGCCGTCAGCTCATCGGCCTCCGCCGCCATCTCCATGGAGCGCAATGCAACCTCTTCAACCTGAGCGATCTCCGCTTCGACCTGAACCAGCTCCTGGCGCGCTCGCATCTCGGCGCGATAGAGCCCGATCGCGGTGAGAGTGACCAAACCTGCACCGACGCCGGTGGCCAGCGTAAGCGCGACGCCATGCCAGGCAAGCCCCCGCCGGTTGAGTTCCGCCAGTTCCGGAGGCAAGAGATCAACCCGCTGGGCCGCCGGAAACGGATCCAGCAGAGACCAGGCGAGGGCAATCGGCAGCGCGAACTGCTCAATGACGTCGGTCTTGGCATCCTCGGCAATCTCTATCTCACCGAGCGGAAGATAGCCGATTTCGGCATCGGGAAACTCGGGTCGCAGCCAGTCCACGGCTTCAACCCACTCCGCCGCACCGGTCAGGATCATGCGATCTACCAGGCGAATTCCCGCCTCATCCTGAACCAGAAGAATGCGGCTTACGAGGGTTCGCGCCAAGGTCCGCGAGCGAGCGCTTTCATGGATGACGGGGGCAACCCGCAAGGGGGCACTCCCGCGCATGAGGGTTACCCGAGTGGCATCCTCGCCGATGTGAATCACAGCGGTGTGGATTTCGGCATCAGCCGCGGGAAGCACCCGTTGCACCAAAGCCGCAATGGCGATCTCATCGGGAACTGCTGCCGACACCGCAATCCGGCGCTTTTTTGCCAAGAAGCTCCCGGCCGCGATGGCGGCCTCGGCAACTGGGCAGTTGCCCACGCGGGCGACTGCCAACACGCTGCTGTCGCCGGCCGGAAGATAGGCCAGCTGCGACGATGCAGAGCCCCCACTGGCAGTCTCAACGGCGGCGCTGACATGCTGACGCAAAGCCTTGGCCTTGAGCGCCGGATCTACCTCCAGGTGATGATAGAAGACGTGCGTGTCGGGAACATTCACGGCGGCATGGCGCAGATCACAGCCATCCAGCACCCCCAGCATGGCAGCGATCACCGGTGCGGTCTCATCCTCGGTGCCGTCACCATCAGCCGCAAAAGAACCTCCCGGTGAGTGATCGGCAAATGGGTCGGCAACGGTTTGCGCAGAAGCCTCCATGCCTCCCGCGTCACCAGCACCGCCTGGGGCTCCCGCGCCGACCGAGGCAAGAGCGGGGGCCACTTCCGCCTCATCGCCATCACCGGCCAGTGAAACGCGCCGAACCCTGGTCAACAGAAGAGTCTTGTCGCGCTTGCGTTCAAGTTGAACCAGGCGCAGCACAGAGCCTTCGAGGGCGATTCCTACCGCTACCCGGGGACGCTTCGCGAACATGACTTCCACCCTTTCGATCCAGTTCCTGCTCAGGAGCGCAGGAGAGATTCCATCCGTTTCTTGTTGTTGGCATAGTCAAGGGCGGTTTCCGAACGAATGATCCGCTGCCCGACCAAGCGCAGCAGGTCCTGCTCCAGCGTGTTCATTCCCGCGGCGCTCCCCTCCATCATCATCTGGTAGATCTCGCCGACGTTGTTGTTCTTGATTGCCGCACGGACCGACGCATTGACCAGAAGCACCTCTTTGGCCAGAGCCCGCCCACCCCGCGTGTCCGGAACCAGTTTTTGGCTAACCACAGCGCTCAGAACATCCGCCAAGCGCAGGCGGACGCGCTCCTGTTCAACCGGCGGGACTTCACCGATGATTCGATCCACCGATTCAGACGCACTCGACGTGTGCAGGGTCGAGAACACTTTGTGTCCGGAGTCGGTGATTTCAAGCGCGGTCATGATGGTCTCCGGGTCACGCATCTCACCGATCACCACAATGTCCGGATCCTGCCGAAGTGCCTGAATCGTTCCTTCCTTAAAGGAGGGCACGTCGGTTCCCACCTCGCGATGGCGGATGATGCACTTGTTCGGCACATGGATGGTTTCCACCGGAGAGGCAACGATGATGATGTGCGATTCAGCGACCTGGTTGTTGGCGTCGATGATCGAGTCCAGAGTGGAACTCTTGCCCGAGCCGGTGATGCCGGTGACCAGTATCAATCCCCGCTTCTCCCGCAACACACTGAAGCGCGTGAGTACCGCGGGGTGGAAGCCCAGCCCCCGCAAAGGGCGAATCTGCCCCGGAATCAGGCGCATGTTCAGCGCGAGATGCCCAAGGTCAAAATAGGCATCGGCACGCAGCCGGTGGCGCACACCATCCACGTGGATGGTGTAGGAGAAGTCGACATTCCGGTGTTCCAGGAGGTGAGCGCGCGCGCGGTCGGAGATGATGGCATGAATCAGCAGATCGCTGTCTTCGAAGGAGAGACAGACATCGTCCTGATCCGGCCATTTTCGACCCGCGACCCGGTACCAGATCCTCTCTCCGCATCCCTCGCCGCCAAGATCGAGATCCGAAGCTCCAATTTCAACCATCTGCTTCATGCGTGCTTCCAGGAACGCGCGCAGGTGGTCTCGCGCATCCAGCGGCAGCGCGTCCACGACCGCGGCGATCCGCTCCTGTAGATCCGGACCTTGAAACCGGCTCTTGAGCGCCCGGACCTCTTCCAGGCCGGGCAGGGCAACGTGTGAGTCAGCGAGTGGACACATGGATCAATCCGAAGCAGTGGCGAAAGCGACCTCTTCACAAGTGGTTACGCCCTGCCGGATGCGTTCGAGACCGGCTTGGCGAAGGGTGAGCGCACCATTCCGGGAGGCGATGGCACGAATCTCGTCTTCATCAATATCGGCTTTTGAATCCAGGATCTTCCGGCGCACTTCCTTGGTGAAGAGCAGAGTCTCGTGAATTGCCGCGCGCCCCTTGTAACCACCCGCGCATTTTGGACATCCAACTGCTTCGTAGAACTGGATGTCGCGGATCTCCTCGCGGGAGAACCCCAACGAGAGCGGGATCGAGGGATCGATCGACACTGCACGCCGGCAATGGTTGCAAAGAGTGCGAACCAGTCGCTGGGCAACGATGATGTTGATCGCGTGAGCGATCAGGAAGGGCTCGATTCCCA
>JALXCG010000777.1 GCA_026991065.1 Gemmatimonadota bacterium
ATCCAAGCGCTATGACCAGAAGGTCGTGCTCAAGGAGATCTCACTCTCCTATTTCTACGGCGCCAAGATCGGCGTACTCGGCCTGAACGGCTCCGGCAAGAGTTCACTCCTGCGGATCCTCGCCGGGCTCGATACGGAGTTCGAGGGTCGCACCGCGATCGCCCCGGGGCTCAGTGTCGGCCTGCTGGAGCAGGAACCGCATCTGGAGAGCGGAAAGAGTGTGCAGGCCGTGGTCGAAGAGGGGGTTCAACCGATCGTCGACCTGGTCAAGGAGTACGAGGCGATCAGCATGCGCTTCGCCGAGCCGATGAGCGACGACGAGATGAACGCACTGATCGAACGCCAGGGCGAGGTCCAGGAGAAGATGGATGCGCTTGATGCCTGGGATCTCGACTCGCGCCTGGCGATGGCGATGGACGCCCTGCGTTGCCCCCCGGGCGACGCCACGGTGGACCAACTCTCCGGCGGCGAGCGGCGGCGCGTCGCGCTCTGCCGGCTGCTCCTGCAGAAACCCGACATCCTGCTCCTCGACGAGCCCACCAACCACCTCGACGCCGAGTCGGTCGCTTGGCTGGAGCATCATCTCCAGCAGTACGCCGGCACCGTGATCGCGGTCACCCATGACCGCTACTTCCTCGACAACGTCGCCGGCTGGATCCTCGAACTGGATCGCGGCGAGGGAATCCCCTGGAAGGGCAACTACTCCTCCTGGTTGGCGCAGAAGGAGGCCCGGCTGGCGCAGGAAGAGAAAGAGGAAAGCGAGCGCCGGCGCACCCTGCGGCGGGAGTTGGAGTGGATCCAGATGACGCCCAAGGGGCGTCGCGCCAAATCCAAAGCACGCATCAAGTCGTACGAATCGCTGCTCCACGCCGATCGGACCCAGGCCGCCCGCGACCTGCAGATCTACATCCCCCCCGGGCCGCGCCTGGGCGACATCGTGATCGCCGCCGACGCCGTCAAGAAGGTGTATGGGGACCGCATCATCATGGAGGATGTGACCTTCTCTCTGCCACCGGGAGGCATCGTCGGCGTCATCGGCCCCAACGGGGCGGGCAAAACCACCCTCTTTCGCATGATCATCGGCGAAGAGACGCCGGACAGCGGCACCTTGAGAGTGGGAGAATCGGTCAAGCTCTCCTACGTCGACCAGGCGCGCCGGATCGATCCCGAAGCAACCGTCTGGGAAGCGATCACCGGCGGCGGCGAGACGGTCGAACTGGGCGCAGTGCGGGTCAACTCCCGCGCCTACGTCGCCCGCTTCAATTTTCTCGGCGGGGCCCAGCAAAAGAAGGTGGGCATGCTCTCCGGCGGCGAACGCAACCGCGTCCACCTGGCCTGCATGCTCAAGGAAGGCGGCAATGTCCTGCTTCTCGATGAGCCAACCAACGATCTCGATGTCAACACGCTGCGCGCGCTCGAAGAAGCGCTGGTGGAATTCGCTGGGTGCGCCGTCGTCATCAGCCACGATCGCTGGTTCCTGGATCGCATCGCGACCCACATTCTCGCCTTCGAGGGAGAAAGCCGAGTCCACTGGTTCGAGGGCAACTACCGTGACTACGAAGCGGACCGGCGGCGCAGACTGGGGAACGCGGCGGAGATCCCACGGCGGATTCGTTACCGGCAACTCACCCGCTGAATGCGATCCGGCCCGGAACTGCCGGCCGCGACCTATCTCAATACACAGCAGAAAGTCAGAACCGCAATCAACAACGCGGACCGGGCAGAGCTTCGCGATGGATCGAGGAGGAATCTGGCGACTGACTGCACTTGTGGGCTATTCTTCGGCAACCTCTTTCCGCCATGTCCGCCCTCGCGCCCCCTTTCCCGCCAGCCAATAACAGCACCTCATGCCGCCCGCCCGCATCCCCCCCTCCCACAATCAGCCACCCGGACGACGAGACCGCCTCCTGGCGATCCCGGTCGTCCTGCTTGCGCTCGTGCTCAGCGTCGGGGCCGGCGGCGATGCACTCCTCCGAACCTACGACTCATTGCGCCACTCAACATCCCCGTTCCGGCGGATCGGTGCAGTCTGCCAACGCTTCGCGCCGCTCCGTGCTGAACTACCGCCGCGCGGGATCTTCGGCTATGTCACTCCATTTGTTCTGCGCACGCGTGCCGACGGCAGCTTCGCCGACAAACGGGAGTTCATTCAAAACCTCCGCGGCATGAAGAACGGCGTTCCGCGGATCGATGCCAAGAGCTACGTCGAAGCCAGGAACTTCATTCGGCGCATGCGCATCGCCCAATACTGCATGGCCCCGCACATCCTTGATGCCGGCTCCGCGTCGGCCAGCGGCACTCCCCTGCCGCTCCATCCGGATACCACCATCGCCGATCTTTCCGGAATCGACCCATCCAGCGCAGAGATCGACCTCTCCGGTTATCGCATTCTGAAAGACTATGGCGATGGCCTGCTGCTTCTGGCGGAGCGGCGCCCATGAACCTCATCGCGTTGCTTCTTCCCGCCATCGCCGGCGCGCTCCTGCTCTGGTGGGGTCTGGGATCGCCGCGCTTCACCCGCGCCACCGCCGCCCTGGTCCTGCTGCCCGGTCCGCTGCTGGGGATCGCGCTCTCCTCCTGCACTTACTACGTATTCCGACTGCTCTGGCAACTTCCGAGTGGCACCTACCACGGCATCGAGATCGCTCTCTGGCTGCTGCTTCTGGCAGTCGGCCACCGCCTCTTCGCCGGCGCCCCCATCACCTCCACCTCCACCGCCACCACGACCGGCACCGGCGGCCCCTCGCCCCCGCGCGAGCGACACGCGCGCCTGCTCCTCCAGGGCCTCTTTCTGCTCGCCGCCATCTTCGCGGCCACCCGCTTCGCCCTGCTCTCTCTGCGCGATCCGCACGGCGGCATCGACGCCGTCTCGATCTGGAACCTACACGCCCGGTTCATGTTTTTCGGCGGCCCCGAGCATTGGCAGCAGATCACCCTGCTTAAATACGCGCAGCCGGACTACCCACTTCTTCTGCCCGCCGCCATCGCTCGCATCTGGGGGCTTTGGGACAGCGGCGCCCAGGTCGCCGTTCCCGCCGTGATCGCGCTGCTCTTCAGCGTCGCGACCGTCGTTCTCCTGGTCGCCACACTGCTCCACTTCCGCGGCCCCTTGGTAGCGTTCGCCGCCGGCACGCTGCTCCTCGGCAACCCGCTTTTTACCGAACACGGCGCCAGCCAATGCGCCGACGTGCCGCTTTCGTTTTTCATCCTGGCCACCTTCACGGGGCTGGCCGCATTCATCATCTCCAACGACCGCGGCGCCCCAAATCACCGCTTTCTGTTTTTCGCCGGGATCTGCGCCGCCCTCACCGCATGGACCAAGAACGAAGGAATCCCCTTCTTCATCCTTGCTTTCCTCGGCGTCATCGTCAACGCCCTGCGGCACCCGTCCGG
>JALXCG010000778.1 GCA_026991065.1 Gemmatimonadota bacterium
GGTTGTCCCTGGTCGTCAACTCCCATGCCCCCGGCGCACCCCCGTGCGATTGCCTCCGCTTGGTGAAGAAGATGACTACTGCGAAGACTAATCTCAAGATCGACAAGATCAAGGGAAAAAAGCCCGCCAAGAGACTGGCCCGGATGGATAGGAAAACGTCTTTGCGGACCGCCATTTACAAAGTCCCACCGGGCGCATTGCGACAACCGATGCGGAGCGGCGGGGAACGAGGTTCCCGCGCAGTAATAAGGGGGGGAGAGCCGTCTTCGTCGGCTGAAATTAAAGTAAGGGCAAGAGTGGACGGCCCTCGAATCTGCTTATATACTTCTCACATTCGTCGCTGAGTTTGCTTGGGGGCTGGGCGCATCGGGGGCGATCCACAAGAATTTGGTTGTGTGCCAGAGTGCGTCTGAGCCGCTCTGCGCGCATGCCAAGAGGCCGCAGGTGGAGTTCTGGTGTGAGCAATGCGCAGATGATCGTGACCCTTGTTTTTTGGTGCTCGACACTGCTGGTTGTCTATGCGCATGTCGGCTTTCCGCTTCTGGTCGCGGTGGTGGCTCTGCTGAAGCGTGATCGGGTCGCGAAAGCTCCGTTTCTGCCGAGTGTCGGCGTGGTTGTTGCGGCCTACAACGAAGAGAGCGTGATCTGCGCGACGCTGAATGCCCTGCTCGCACAGGATTATCCGCGCGATCGCCTGAGCGTGACCGTCGTGTCGGACGGCTCGACGGATCGAACAGACGAACGGGTCGAAACCTTTCAGCAACAGGGAGTGAAGTTGATTCGGGTGAGCCGTCGCGGCAAGGCGCGGGCGATTGATGCGGGCATCCGCCGGGCGGAGAGCGAGGTGATCGTGCTGATCGACGCGAACACTGCGCTTGCGCCAGGGTGTGTGCGGGCCTTGGTCGCCAATTTCGCGGATCCTCGCGTTGGCGGTGTATGCGGCAATCAGAGCTATGTCAGTCGCGGTACAGAGGAGAGTGCGTCGGTGGGAGAACGGCTCTACTGGCGGCTTGATCGGTTCATTAAAAACATGGAGTCGATGACTGGGTCGGTGGTGTCCGCCGACGGCGCAGTTTACGCTTTGCGCCGCGAACTGTATGACGGCAGTGAGGCGGGGATGTGGACAGACGATTTCTTCATCTCGACTGGCGTCGTCGCGGCTGGCCGGCGGTTGGTCTTTGAGCCGGCGGCGAGGGCGGTCGAGGCCGTGGCTGAGCGATCGGCGGCGGAGCTTCAACGCAAGCTGCGCATCATCTCCATGGGGCTGCGCAGCGTGTGGCGTCGCAGAGCGCTCCTGAATCCTTTCCGCTACGGGTTCTATTCGATCGTACTGATATCTCACAAGGTTTTGCGCCGGCTGGCTTCGGTCGCTCTGCCGGTGATTGCCCTCACCGCTCTTGAGTTGCGCGACGAGGGCGGTTTCTACGCCCTGTGCGGCTATGCATCCGTACTGGTCGCTCTCCTCGCCGCGGCCGGCATGGCCCTTCGAACGACACCGATCGGCAGGTGCAAGGTGTTGGCCATTCCGTTCTATTTCGTTCTTGCCAACTCTGCGTCGATCCTTGCGCTTTTTCAGATCATGCGGGGGCGCCGATATGAAATCTGGAATCAGACTCGATCCAGTGTCGGGGAAGCGCGCTTCGTGAATTCTCACGGGCAAGATTGAAGCCGGAGAGCGACGATGACGACCAAACAAGAGCGCCCCCGGGCGTACGATGCGGCAATTCACTTGCTCAGGGGAGCAGATTGCCTGCCGTGGAGGTGGAGGTGAGCGAGATCGAGCGATCGACCGCGGGTTTCTTGAATCGGGCCGCCATCGGTGTGGAAGGAAAGCGTGCCGGAGAGTCGGCAGTGGTGTCTTTGTTGCGTCTTGCGGCAAGGGAAACCCCTGCCGCCCCGCATCGGTCTACTTCGTTTCCACGGCATGACGCTGCCTCTTTCCCCATAGTCACGTCGGTGTTGGCTGCCGCTTTGCTGATCATGCTAGCCCCCGGCCTGGCTCTTTTGGGGGGGCTCATATGGCTGGTTGATGGCAGGCCGATTCTTTATCACGGAGACCGGCTCGGAAAACACAAGCGGGTGTTTCGAATCTACAAGTTTCGCACCTTGCGCGTAGGCGCGGAGAATGGCCTGCAGGGTGACCTCGTGAATCATCGGCACGCGCTCGAAACCCGTCTTGGCCCGTTCCTGCGCGCCAGCCGTCTCGATGAACTGCCGCAACTTGCGAACATCATTCGGGGCGAAATGGGTTTCATTGGACCGCGCCCCGTTCGACCCGCTGTATATGAGCGCCACTGCACGCGAATCCCCGGCTACGATCGGCGCTTCCTGGCGCCACCCGGATTGCTGGGACCGTCGCAGCTCTTCACACCTCATTCCACGCCCAAGCGGATTCGTGCGTTGATCGACAATCGCCACTTGGCGCGCCGCAACCGCCTTCTCGATGAGAGTCTGCTCATCGTGGTAGCAGGCGGTCGTCTGGTCTGGAACAGTTTGCATCTCCTGGTGAAGCCTGTGCTGCACGCGTTTCGTCGCTGGGTCGGGCGTGGGGCTCTGGTGGAAGAGCGTGTCTTGCAGCGAGTGCGCATTCGCAACGGCAGCGCCGACATTGACGGAGCCTCTGGGCCGGTTGCACGCGGGTGCCGCCTTGTCGACATGAACGAGGAGATGCTACTTTTGGCTGTTGACAAGGGCGCGGAGATCCCCGCCGGCCCGCTGAAACTGAAACTCCATGTCGCACTGCGCCGTGTCGGGCGTGGGTTGAAGCGCAAGCGGAAAACAGCATGCTGCGAGGGTCGGCTGCACATTGTGCGACCGGCGGCAGGGGAAGAGGCGCCGCAACTGGTGGTCGTTGCATATCATCCGAGTTCAGATCTGCATGCCTACATGATCGACCAGTATTTCCTCCGAAAGAGCATCCTATGACACGCAACCGGATCTCCCGCCGGGTTCCCGATCCACCCTCCGGTTTGACGCTGCTTTGCGGGCTGGTGCTTGCGGTGCTTTTTTCCGCCTGTGCCGGCAGCCGGGGGGGAGCATTTCCTCCTCCGTCCGCTCTGCCGGCGGAGTGGCCGGAGTTCGAGTCATTCAGCGAATACCGAGTGCGGAACGGCGACCTGCTGGAGTTTGTCTATCTCTCCCAGCCACGGAAATCACAGGACTACCGGCTGCAGATTGGCGACCGGGTAGAGTTGCGCTCCTACTCGGTACCTGAGATCACCTTGGAGCAGGTGATCCGCAGCGACGGTCGCATGACGGTGCCGCTGGTGGGCGAACTCGAGGTCGCGGGGCTCACTCCAGCGCAGGCCACCAGGCGCGTGCTGGACGCCTACGAAGGTGTGCTGAGAGACCCCGATGTGTTCCTGATCGTCAAGGAGTTCGGC
>JALXCG010000779.1 GCA_026991065.1 Gemmatimonadota bacterium
CCCCGACCCCGAGGGCGGTCCGATTCGCGCCATTGTGCTCAACGATACCGGAAATCGGTTTCGCCGCTCGCCCGAGCTTTGGCCCGCCCCGATCAGGGAGGGGAACCTCGATGCGGAGACCCTTCTTGTTTACCTGCTGCGGCGCCCATTGCCGGGGAATGATCTCGCGCCGGTCGATGGGAAGAATGAAGCGAACGACTCCGCGCAGGCGCAGGTGCCGGGCAACCCGCTGTGGAACCGGCTGCTGTCCCGGGCCGCAACTGCCGCCGGGGCGGCCGGGCCGGGGCCCGCAGGCGAGAGGCGCAGATCGCGGGAGAACGCCGTCGTCATCGTCTCGGCCGACGACCTCAGGCAACACGATGCGCCGATCAGTGGAGGGCTGTCGTGGGAGCGCACGGCCCTCGATACCGTCTGGGCGCTGCAGCACGAGGAGTCTCTCGCGGAGCTGCGGGAGTGCCGGCATCTGGTGGTGGTTTTCGGGATCGATGGTGCTCTCTACTGGCAGAGGTTGCCGGAGCCGGAGGAGTTGGGAGGAGGGTCGAGCCGCGAGGATTCCGGCGACGGATCAAGAGGGGTCTCCGCGAGCGGGGAGGAAAACCCGCCGGAGCGACCTTCCGCGGAGCAGGATGAGCGTTGTCCCGAGGACCGGAAAGAGCAGCTTCCCCCCTACGCGGCGTGGCTGATCTACGACCCGACCGGCATTGAGGGCACCGGCGCCGCGGCGGTTTCGGGCGATATGGTCGGCTACGGCTGCGCCTTCACGGCGGCTCTTGCGGCAAGACTGGTAAGCGGCGCCGAATCGAGCCAGGAAACGGCTTCCGACTCGTCATCGGCCGAGGGTGGGCCGAGAACCGAGCCGCGGGAGAAGAGAGAGGGAATCGCGGCGCTGCCGGCCACCGGGAAGGATGGCCGCGCAGGTGGCATCAGTGACACCATGAAGCAGGGAATCAGAGAGGGGCTCCGAGCGTCCCGTCGTCTGCTGTATCTCGGATTCGACGACAAAGACGGTGATCTCGAGTACCCGACGCAAAAGCTGTTCAAGACGGGTAGCGAGCGGCCCTATTTCGCTTGCCGCAAGGTGCCGCTCATTCCGGAATCCACGGTCCCCGATCGCGGCTACTGGCGGCTGCTCGAGGACATCTTTGCGCACCGAGCGGATCTGCTGCAGCGCGCCGTGAGAATGACGGCCACGGGGGCGAGACCGGCTCGCCAGAAGGGCGAAGAAGCCGACCGCGAAGCGGCGACGTTGCTCAGGCAGGTTCCGGTGGCGACCTTTGCCGGGGCGCTTCGCGCGATCGATCGCCGCGAGATCGAGAACTACCGCGCACTCTACCGCCTGCTCAGCGACTATGTGTCGATGCCTTCGGCGCCGCGCCCGCTGAGCGTGGCGGTTTTCGGCCCTCCGGGGGCCGGCAAGTCCTTCGGCGTCAAGATGGTCGCCAAGGCGCTCGGCGAGTTGGGCGAGACGCGCAAGATCAAGGCGCTGACCTTCAACCTCTCCCAGTATCGGGATCCCGACGAACTGGTCGGCGCCTTTCACCTGGTTCGCGACTGCGCACTGCGAGACGAGATTCCGCTGGTCTTCTTCGACGAGTTCGATACCTCCCTGGGGGGCAAGCGTCTGGGCTGGCTCCGCTACTTCCTGGCGCCGATGCAGGATGGTGAGTTTCTCGATTCCGGGACGCCCCATCCCATCGGGCAGGCGATCTTCGTCTTCGCGGGGGGCACCTGCTCCAGCTACTCCCAGTTCGCAGCTCCGTTCCTCGATGAAGGTCCAGAGCCCCCGCCGGACACGGCGGAGGCAAACCGGGCCGAGTCGCAGGAGTCGAGCAGGAGCAGATTCGAGAACGCCAAGGGACCCGATTTCCTCTCTCGCCTGCGTGCCACGCTCGACATTCCGGGTCTCGACCTGCAGACCGATTGCGATCCCTACGGCCCCGTCGAGATGCTCCCCAGCGAACCCGCTGTCCTTCTCCGACGCGCGAGCATCTTCGCCTACCAGCTCGGCGAGAAGGCCCCCCATCTTAAGGATGCCGAGGGGGTGCTCCAGGTCAGCGACCCCGTCCTCAGAGCGCTGCTGCACATGCCGACCTTCCTGCACGGCAACCGCTCCTTCGAGGCGCTGCTCGACATGAGCCATCTCTCCGGTGCCCACAAACTCACAGCCGCCCTCCTGCCCCCCTCTGGGCACACCGGGCTTCATGCCAGCGCAAGCAACCTCCGCCAACTCCTCACGGTGCACTTTCCCTTCACGCCCAAAGCCCGCGAGGTGATGGCCAGGAAGATCCACGCGCTCTACTGCGAGCAACGTGAGAAAGAGGCAAGGGAAGGAGGAGAGGCCATCAGCCCGAGTGATACTGCGAGCAGGACGTGGGAACAGCTCTCTGCCGACGACAAACGATCGAATCTCGAGCAAGCCGACGACATCGCGAGAAAGCTCCGTGGCGCCGGCCTCTGGTTCCGCAAGAGGATCGAGCCCCCCCGCGGAACTCCAAGCTCTTCCGACCCCTCCGTGAAAGACCAGGGGCGGCGGAAGCCCCCGCCGCGAGACACCGCGGCGCGGAAACGGCTGGAGAGTATGGTCGAGAAGCTCGCCCGCGCCGAACACGATCGCTGGGTCATCGAGAAGCGCAAGCAGGGCTGGTGCCCCGCGCCCGATACTGAGAGGAGAAGTCGCAGCGACTACTACCGCCTCCACAATGCACTCTTTCCCTGGGAAGAGCTGCCGGACAACCTCCGGATCCTCGATATCCAACCGGTGCGCAACATCCCCGAGATCCTCGCCGCCGCCGGCTACGAACTCATTGAGGCGGAGTGACCGCCAAGGGTTGCCGCACTGATGAACGCTGTCGCACGAGCCGCGGAGCTGCTCCGGCACAGTCGTGACACCGCGCGGAAGCATCGAGAATGACCGCAGAAAACAGCACACCGGGCCTGGATGCCGGCTCACGTCTCATCCGCATCTTCATCTCCTCAACATTTCGCGACATGATGCGGGAGCGCGAGTGGAGGTGCGCACCTGCCTGGCGGGACAACGGCGCAACCCCAACCAGGAGCCAAGAGCCCGGAAGGGGTTCCAGCCGGCCGGTTCGGTGAGAGAGGGGAGGAAGCGGCGACGATCTCCGCGGGTGGGAGCCGGGTGCGGGATCGCCGCGGTACTTCATCCCCCGGAAAGAGGGAACCGGATCCGCGGTCTACTCCTTGGGCATGAAGGCTTTGAGGAAGTCGATCGGAACCGGGAAGATGACGGTGGAGCTGTTCTCGGTGGAGACTTCGGTGAGGGTCTGGAGGAAGCGGAGTTGCAGGGCGGTGGGTTCTTTGGCGATCAGTTCGGCGGCGTCGGCGAGGCGGGCGGCGGCCTGGAATTCACCCTCGGCGGCG
>JALXCG010000780.1 GCA_026991065.1 Gemmatimonadota bacterium
TCATGCACCGCCGGAGCAAGTAGCGCGTCGCAGCGCCTATTGCACCGGAGCAGGGTGCCGATTCCCGCATCGGGTCCGGCCACTGTCGCTGCTGTCCGCCCGGGGCAAGGGCCGCTTGGAAAAGAGCGGGCGATCGGCGTGCCGACTGGTCGCGACAACCAGACCGGGCATGGGCCGTCGTTGCATCGGAGCGTACGCGACCATGACACAAGCCTGAGAGCAACCGACCAGGACCGAGATGGTCAAAGTCAGAGAGGGTGAGAAGCTTATCGCGCACAAGATCACCGCCGCAGCAAGAGCCGCGGCGGTGAAGCTGCATCGCGCCGGCAACGAGGCGCTCGATGAAATGAAACTAGAAGATGTAGATCGCCCGCAGATTCACCGAGTTGGTCTTCACGTCGGTGCCGGGGCCGGTCTCGGTCTGCGCATACTTGTACTCAGCGATAAACTGCACTCCGGTGTTCAACGGCATATTGACGAAAGCAGAGACCGCGGTCATGCGATCGTCGCTGGCGTCATCGGAGGGATCGAACCAGTCATAGCGCAGACCGGCTCCGAGAGTCTCGCTGAAATAGTTGTCCACCTCGGCGAACCACCCCTGGTTGTTGATGCTTTTGTCGGTGGTGGCGTCCTTGTCAACGCCGCCGGAGTAAGCACCGATCAGATTGAAAGTGTTATACGGAATGGTGAAGTATGCCGCGTAGCGCTGGAAGTCGTTCTGTACCAAGGTGGCGTCGCCAAGTGAGATGCGGCCGTTGTAATAATAGAGACCGATCGCCGCATCGGAATCGCCGATGAATTGGTTGCCAAAGATCTGGAAATCGACATCATTGTAGGTCGGGCTGGCAGCGTCTTTGCGCAGCTTGCCGCCCTGCGCCGGGTCGTCGGCATTCTCGATGATGCCGTTCAGGACCGCTACCGCGAGCGAAGTGTTGCCGTGAGTGAATCCGGCTTCAATGCCCGCCTGATCGAACCCCCAGGGGTGCCAGCCATTCTTGTCGCCCAAAGCGTTGACGGTACCTTTCGACTGGATGTAGGCACGGGAGAGACCGAGCGGGCGGTCCGATGCGCCGAAGCCTTCGAACGGGTGGAAGATTCCACCGCGCACCTGGTAGTAGGTCTTTTCGTCACCGGTAACATAGCGCAGGTAGCCGTTCTCCACTTCGATCTCATCGGTGCCGCCGCTGATCTCGGACTCCGCGGCCCAGTTGCCCAGGAACGCACCCGTGAGCGGGTAGAGGGTAAACTCCTTGAACTCGATCTTGCCGCTGTTGGTATTGGAGCCGCTGCCGTCGTCCACTGAACTGAATGAAGCGTTCATCTGCAAGCGTGCGGAGAAGTAATCGGCCATGTTGAAAGAACTGTCGCCGCGCTTGTTGTCGATGTCCCTGGTCTCCCCGATCTCGTCCGGATTCCGGAAGCCGGCGCTGCGAAAAGCATAACCATCGCGGTTAAGGCGCGGAATGACGGTGTGGCAGTAGCCGCACTCTACGCCGTACTGCCGTGCCAGATTGGGCATGGCCACGCTCTCGCCGGCGGGCAGGAGGAGCAGAGCCCCAACAAATGCCAAGGTGATGGAACTCATCCGACGGACCAGTGCTGAACCGCAGCTCTTCTGCGTAACAAATTTCACTTTTGCCTCCACTAAATTAAGAGCGCGCGCCTGTGCGCGCAATGCTCGGTGACCTCCGGAATGGATTCCGGGGCGGATTGGAGCGTGCCTCGCGGCTCCGGCCACCGGCCGGATGGGGCCGCCGGCAAACTCCAGGGACGCAGCGGTGGAGGCGACGGTCAGCCTGGACCTCTCGCCGAATTCGCGTCGCGTGGACAGATCGCCTTTGCGGTCTGCGTTGGCGCCGGAAGGCGGGGAGATGTTCGGCTCGCAGAGCAGCGAGGTGCACCAATTCTCTCTATTGCTCGCATTTCTCGTGCCGCCCGGGTAAGCGCCTGAAAAGGTTGTCGCCAGCGGGAACTCCGGATGATTGAGGCTGTGCGCAGTGTGACACAAACGTCAGAATGTTCCGTGAAACCGCGCACCCGCAAGGAATACGGATCAGCGACGGATTCCCTCGTCACCGGTGGCGACAATGAATTCATCGAAGACGGAGCCGACGGAGCGACCGCAGCCGGGGCCGAAAGCGACCCGGTAATGGGCATCGCCGGGCGGACACTGCTCGGGGATGTAGTAGGCGCGGCGCTGGGTCAGTTGCGTGGCCGGTGGAAGATGGATGCCCTCCGGCGGGCCAACAGGGAGGGTAGGGCCGGAAGCGAAGCAGGCGTGGCGCTGGAGTGTGACCGTGAACTCCTGAGAGGAGTCGTTGGTGAGCGTTTCGAGGGCGATCAGGCTGTCGCCGCAGTTGGGATTGGGAGTGAGCAGGGAGACCTCGACCCGGAACGGGGAACGGGAACTCTGTTCGGCGGGGCCACCATTGCGCAGCGGGTCGAGGCTGGGCAGGAAGCGCGAATTCTCGGCGCCGGGCTGGGTGAAGATCCGCTCCAGGGCGGTGCCGTCACCATGTCCGCCGGGCGGCGGGTAAAACTGGGCTTCGTCGATTTCATCGCCGAATGGGTCGCGAAGAGCGATCTCGAACTCGTCCCCTTCGAGACCGAGCGAGATATTCTTCATGTCGGCGACCGCGGTGATGGCGAAGTAACCGTTGCCTGGGTTGTAGTAGGCGCTGAAGAAAGCCTGGTCCCGGTCGGGATCGGAGATATCCTGACGGGCGACGATGAGGTAGCTGTGGGCGGGCAGGAGGGCGGAGAGCGGCGCGTTGTTGAGAGTCCAGCCGTGGAGATCGATGGCGGAGGAGGTGGTGTTGTACAGTTCAACCCACTCGTAGTCATTGTCCTCGCCGAGGGCGGCAGCGGGATCGTACATGATCTCGTTGATGAGGACCGGGGGCAACTCGGCCTCTTCTTCGGCGGAGGCCGGACCGGACAGCGCCAGGCAGACGCCCGCGGCAAGGGCGAGAGGAAAGCAGGGGAAGAGCGCGAGCCGGCGAGCGAGCGCCGGAGAATTGCGGCAGTGGGTTCTTAAGTTCAATAGCATAGTGCTTTTGAGTATAAGCCGATTTTCCGGGTGGAGCCGGGGAAGAATTGGGCAACGCAGATGCCATTGGGCCCCAAGCACCTGCCATGCTCACCCCACCTGCTTCACGCCAGCCACGACGACCACACATGAATGCAGAGGAAGATTCCGGCCGGTGGCTCCGGCGGCACCGATGGCATTGGGCGCGCGGCAGGCCCTCACCGGCGGGTCACGCTGAAACCGCCCCCCGCGTTACTGCCGAAAGGTGGCGTGGCAGGTTACGCAATACCCCAGGGTGGTCTGCAACGCCCGCAGCGACTTGTTCAGATCTTTGCTCTTGAGCGTCTCGGCC
>JALXCG010000781.1 GCA_026991065.1 Gemmatimonadota bacterium
CATCGAAACACTCTACGAGATCGACATCCTCTTCGCTGCGGCCGCGCGAACGGCGGGAATCCCCGATTTTCGCCGGGTGAAGGGTGTGGCTGACCACCCGGGGCTGATCAGCGCATGGGAGCGGATTCTTCTGCCGTTTCTGGATGTAGAATCCGGGGTCGCGGAAAAAGGAATCAAGCAGATTTGCGAGCGCTGCTTGCTGCCGCCCGCTCCCGCCTGCCGGCGGGGAAAGCGCTGTTGCAACTGCGGCTACCGCTTTCCGGAGTGGCGCCGCTATGCGCAGGCATGAGAATTTGCCCCAAGCATCCTACTCGCTGGAGATGCGCAGATTGTCGAAGGCCACCTCGGTGGGGAATCCCAATGGAGCGAACTCCACGGTGCCGTAGAGTTCTCGCCAGCGCGGAACGTGGGCCTGGACCAGTGGGACCTGGTCGACACTAAGCTGAACCTGCCCCTCCAGCGTCTTGAGCCTGAACCGGTGTGTCACCCAGGGGGCGAAACTGCTGGCGGCTGCGCCCAGTGTGCGCTGCTCTCCTCCGGGAAGATGGGCCACCAAATGGACCGAATCCGGCTCAACCACTGCTTCGTAGCCGGTGCTGTTCCAGGAGAGCCAGGAGGTTCGCACCGCGACACTGCCGGTGCCGAGCGCCAGATCCACTTCTACCGTACTCGAGCGTCGCGGGCTGTCGATCACCGCGCAGGTGCCGGTGATCCACAGATCGGGCAGAACCTGGGTGGTGTCTACCACGTAGCCGTAAAGGATGCTGTTGCCCGGCAATTGCGGGTCATCCACGATCAGCCAGTCCCAGATATCGGGTGAGGTTGCGGCAATGAAAAGGCGCTGCAACGCCTCTTCATGGTTCTCGAAATCCTCGGCGTAGTAGAGTTCACCGGGAGTGAAGGGGGGGTCGATGTCACTCAGACGCTGGGTTTCGCCGATGAGGAAGGTCGTCATTTGGATCGAAGACGCTGTGTCTTCGGCGGCCAGATTGGTGCTCTCCGCTGGGTCGAGGAGAAGATCATAGCGTTCGACGTTGCTGGTCGGACTGACGCGAACGCCGTTGTGAATGAACTTCTGCGTCGCATCATGCACAGTGCGATTGCCGGTGGAGTGGCTGAAAGAGAATGCATGGGAGCCTCGGGAGAAGAGGCTCTCGCCCTGCGCCTGCGGCGGAGTCGCCATGTGCAGGAAGTCGAAAATGCTGGGCATCAGATCCAGGTGGCTCACCGGATCGTCGACCCACAGGCCGCGAATCTGACCATGCTCCCGCTGCCAGGCGGCCGGCAGCCAGAGCACCAGGGGGACATGGTTGTTGCCCTCGTAGAGTGTGGTGTGGCAGAAGTAACGGTCATGCTCTCCCGCCAGGAGTTCGCCGTGATCGGCGGTCAGTATCACCAGGGTCGAATCCAGCAACCCGCGGCTCTCCAGGCCGTCGAAAACGCGCTCCAATTCATGATCCGCTTCAGCGATCAAGGCATCGTACTGCGCCATGTAGTAGTCCATGGAGAGAATGCTGTCCTGGACCTGGGCCTGTGGAATGCCCTCTTTGCAACTGACCAGACTGATCCCGGGGACATCCCCGAGTCCGCCGTAAAAGGGGTCGCCGATAAAGAGCGAATCGAAAGCCGCGCTTGGAGTATAGGGGCCATGCGCCGCGTAGTACTGCAGATGTGCGGCAAAGGGAGCATCAGCCGCAGCGTCGACGAATTCAAAAAAACGGTCGGTCAGGAGAGCGTCCGGGCGCAGCAACCAATCGGATTCATCGGTCCCCTGGTCCAGATTGCGCTGCTGGTCGAGAACCACCGGATTCCCGGAGAAGAGACCGGTGTAGTAGCCCCGTTGCTGCAGAATCTCCAGCGTGGTCTTCCAGTAGTCATCCAACCGGATCGACTGAGTGTAGACCTTGTGGCTTGGAGGTGCCAGCGAGGTCAGAATGGAAGCGACGCTGGGGATCGTCCACTCGGCATTGGCGCCACAGTGAGCGAAAAAGATTCCATCGTCCGCGATCGAGTCGAGAAATGGAGTCGTTTCGCGGAGATATCCGTAAGCGCTCAAGTGGTCGGCCCTGGTGGTATCCCACACAATCTCCAGAACGTTGTAGGAGGCGCTGCCGGCGGGGCGGAGGGGTGGTTCCGCGGCAGCATAGATGCGCCCCAGTTCGGCTGCCGAGGTTGGGCAGAGATCGCGTGGGGGCGGGACCGGCGCGGCGGCCGTGGCCGAGGTTATGAGGGCGGCGAGCGAGATCGAAGGCAGGGCGTACAGAGATCGCCTCATCGGCGGAGATCCTCCATGCCAAAGTTGGAGTGAAAGGTCTCGGTCTCCCCGTAGGTCACGTCGAAGGCGTCGATTGTCACCTGAGCATCCCAATTCAAACGCTCGCCCTCGCCGAGAACCTCGATCTCAAGTGCGTGCAGACCCGGGGCAAGCCCGCTGAGGGTGAGCACGGGGATGTCGAACTCGTCGACGGGGCTGTAGAGATCGAGCGTGTCGGGAGCGCCGCCATCCAGACTCCAGGCGGCCATGCCGCCGCTGGGACCGCGGGCGCCGATCCAGGTGACACCGCTGCCGACAAAATCAAAATAGACCGAGGAGTGGGGCAGAGTGCCGATGGTCGCGCCACCCTCTGCATACTCATCGCCGGCGATGGCGAACCAGTCCAGGTCGGAGAGCAGATGCCAGAGTTGCTGTTGGTCTCCACTCAGGTTGAGGGTTGGTGGCCAGGGCGTGGGGGCGAAGAGAGCCGTATCTTGCCGGCGATCGTCATAGCGCTCCACGCTGGTGGTTCGGGTCCAGGTGGCGCCGGCGTCCCAACTCATGTAGAAGCCGCCGTAGCACCCGGCGATCATCGTGCTGTCCTGGGCGAAATTGGGCGAAAGTGCGACGCATTCCACGAACCCGCCCTCCAGTCCATCGGGCCAGCGCTGCTCCCAGGAGGTGCCGCCGTCGCTGGAGAGCACCACACCCGCGCCATGGGTAGAAACCGCGACTGTTTGATCTTCGGCAAAGGTGGCGGAGACCGAGAGCGTGGTAATGTTGCGATCCGGCATCCGGTTGACCCGGGATTCCCAGGTCAGGCCGCCATCCAGACTGCGCTCGACGCCGTCGGAAACGTAGCCGGCGTAGGCCACGCTGTCGGTGGAGAAGAGCGGGGAAAGCTCGATGAAGCGGAGTCCCGAACGATTGCTGATCTCGCCGAACGGCTGCCACTCGCCACCCGCGTCGGTGCTGCGCAGCAACCCTTGAGGCCCGGCGACAAAGAGGGTGCGGTCTTCGTTGAAACCGGGAGAGATTGCGATGTCATAGCATTTGTGCCGCAGGTCCAGAACATTCTGCCAGGTGTCTCCGCCATCCAGCGATCTCTGCACAGTCCACC